>CBAAAA010000006.1:0-15914 GCA_964658695.1 uncultured Solirubrobacteraceae bacterium
CTACCTGCAAGTGCCGCTCAGTTCAATTGACCAAAACACCGTCCAGTTCGGACAAGCCGCCGCGGATCTGGCTCTCGATATCGATAAAAACCCGGAGCAGCCATTCCGGTCCATTCTGATTGAGCCCAGCCTGGTAGTCCGCCGTTCCAGCCAGATTGCCTGACTTCTATCTAAGGATGGTGATTTACCAGTCGATCTGTGCTGGAAAGAACTCGGCAATCAAATCTTCGTAAAACGGCTTCAGTTCTTTCATGTTGGGCTTGGCGTGGCCCTTTGAATAGAGATCGTACTGATTGAAATCCAGCACCCAATGCTTCATCTCCTCGTCGCGCGCGCTCGCGAGGTGAGAGTAAGCGCCGTGCCTGTGCCAAGGGTAAAACGAGTGATACCGGAGCATATAGAGCGCCGGTTCAGGCAGGTACTTCTCCGCCACCTTCGCCATGTACACGTCATGCCCAAACGACATGTGCAGATTCGCCAGACCGCAGTTCGGCTCGTAAATACCGAACGTCGTCTGGTACTCGGGCGCCTGCCGGTCCGGATTTGCAGAGAAATACTCCGGGAAGACTACGTGCTCTGACCAGGCGCAACCGACCGGAAATGTGTCACCGACGACACCCCACTGCGGTTCGCCCCAGAGACACAAAATCTTCCCGAGGTCGTGGACGAAACCCGTGAGCACCATCCAGCGCGGTTTGCCATCGCGGCGCATCGCTTCGGAGGTCTGGATAAGATGCTCAATTTGGGTAAGATCCGTGTCCGGATCGCTCTCGTCCACCAGCGTATTCAAAAACTCAGCCATTTCCCAGATGCTCTTCCTGCCGCGCTGGAGCTGAAGATATTGCTTCTCTTTGCCAAGAACGTAAGCCACTGTCTGATTTTCATGGTTGAGGCGGTAAAACTCAGCTACGCCAGGGTTCGCCTGAGCGTCGTAAACCCGAAACTCCTCTGCGGACTTGCCTTCCTGGTATCGACCTTTAAGAAATTCCTCCCAATCTTCGTGAATATCGGGGGAATTCGCGGCTTCCGTCGGTGAGAGAAGGGTTCTCATGGGTGTGTACCTCGCATCCGCGGATCGGATGCGTAACCGCTAACGTAGCTCAACGCGGGATAGCTGTCAAGTTGCCGGACCTTTCCCGTGTGGCGGCATAGTGAACTGCGTTTTTGGCTTCGAACGGTAAAACGTAGGAGTTAAGGATCCGCGTATCTACCCGGACATCCTCTTTCCAGGCCAGCATCGTGCTCTGATCTGTATTCTTCCTTTCTCCGGTGAGTGAACGTCGAGAAAGGAATACGGCGCAAAACTGCGTGCTGCCTTGCCGCTTATCGAGGAACAGAACTTCGTGGAGCACCATCAGCCCCGGCAGTCGCGACCTGCGCCCGTTCGGGTGTCGCTGTAACCGGCACTTCCGGTACGTGCAGAATGCGCTCTCGCAAGAGCAGTGCAGGTCGTTCGATCAGAGCGAATGTAACGAACGCCAGAGCCATCGAAATGGCACAAACCGAGAGAAAAGCAAGCAAGAATACAATTGAATTCTCGCCGTAGGAAGAACTGATCGTTCGAACCCAGGATGCCGGCAGCGCTTCGATGAGAGCCAGATGGTTGAGATACGTTCCATACGAGAGGCGCGATATTACAAACAGTCCGCGCCACGATGCAAGCCGGTTTGCAAACTGTACCCGTAATCCAAACAGCGCGAGTCCGCCGTAAATGAAGGCAAGTGCGGTATACGAAAAAACATCCTTTCCCAAAAAGCGCAGGCCAAGGCCCACTAGGATCGCCGTCGTCGGAATCCATATTGCGCCGCGCCCGCTGGACCACCATTCGGAACAGAATACTGAGAGCCATGAGATTACAAGCCCTGCGGCGAGTCCGTCCGAGTGCAAGTGGAAAGGAAGGTAGATTACCTGGCTCGCTGTCTCATTGGATGAGTACTGTAAAGCGGCGTATCGAAAAAACGGGAGAACCGCCATCCATACAATGGGAATCAACACCAGCGCTCTATACCGCACGAATCGAAAGAGGAATAGCAGAACTGGCGCTGCGATATAGAACTGCTCCTCGGTCGAGAGCGACCAGCCACCCTTCACGCGGCAATGAAAGTAGTTCGATACGAAAAAGACGTCGGCCAACAAGGGGCGCAGGTTCTGGCCGGAGTAAACGCTCCAGGCGAAATACCCCAGCACGGTTGCAAAGTAAAGAGGCCAGATACGCAGCCCGCGCTTCAGCAGAAATCTGCCAATAGCAATTGAATTGGTATCCCTTAGTTCAGTCCAAAGCTGGCGGCCGATTAGAAATCCGCTCAGGATGAAGAACAGATCTACACCGGTCCAGCCCCAATAAAAAATGCGAGAGGCAGTGCCTTCAAAGCCCAGTTCCAGCGAGTGTTCGCCCACGACCAGCAAAATGGCCAGCGCCCGCAGCAGATCCAGCCATGGAATCAGGCCCCGGTGATCCGCAAGGAAGAGATCTCGAAAAGCCGCTGAGAAAAGGCTTATGCGCGGAGTCAAGCGCTGAACGTGCGTCGGATCACCTTCCACGAGTGCTGAAGAGCCCACAAGTCTCACATTATTTGCATCGGAAGAATAACCGCCGAACTTTAGCCCTCGCGGTCACATTAACATCCGGGAAACGGTTAATCGGTAGGCAGACGTCCTGATAGATAGAGCCGGCTGGGTGGAGTATGCCTTCCTCCCGCCCCGATGCTCCGCACGATATGCAGGGCCACCGGTGCACCGGGCTTCAGCGCCTTTTGCATTTTGGCAATGTCGTCCGGAGTAGTGACCGGCATGCGATTAATTGCCAGTATCGCGTCATTCTCCTGAAGACCGATGTCGTCGGCGAACGACCCTGGGTCAACCGACACAACCTTCACACCCGTCTTGTCGGCGATCTCCAAATCCTGTCGCTCCTTTTCTTTGAGGTTCATGATTGTGATGCCGAACTTGACGGACGTTGGATTCATAGACTTGGCATCCGGGATCACTCCGGGTGTTGGTGGCTTAATCTCACCGACCTGGCCCGAATCCTTCCAGATCACCGCGCGTTCTTCGATCCCGATCTTCAGGTCCATGCGTTTTCCATTCCGGTCGACCGTGAACAGCGCATTGGATCCGACAGGCATATCGGCCACCTTGGTGACCAGTTCCTCTCCATCCTTCACCGGATGATCGTTGATCGCCAGAATGACGTCATCCGCCTTCAGGCCAGCGCGTCCGGCGGGACCTTGCGGTGCGACCGTGTCAACCAGCACACCATGATCTAAACCAAAGGCGTGCAGCGTGTCCGCCGGGCTTCCGATCTTCGACATCACGATTCCGATCGAGCCCCGAACTACTCGACCGCTGCGAATGATGTCGTTGTACACCTTGACGGCCGTATTAGATGGAAGCGCAAACCCGATACCTTCGTACGATCCGCTTCGAGTCGCGATCATAGTGTTAATCCCAATCACTTCGCCGCGAATATTCAATAAAGGGCCACCGCTGTTTCCCGGGTTGATGGCCGCATCCGTTTGCAGAAAATGTTGAAACTGACCTGAACCAACGTCCCGCCCGGTAGCACTTACAATGCCCGCTGTCACCGTCGCCTGCAATCCAAACGGAGAACCGATCGCGATCGCCCAGTCGCCTACTTCTACGCTGTCGGAATTGCCGATCTGGACCGGGTTGAAAGCTCGCTTTGCCTCAATCTTGAGCACCGCCACATCGGTCTCCTGGTCAATTCCCACGACATGGCCCCGATACTCTTCCTCTTCCCCGCTAACCTTGACCTTGATGCGATCTGCTTTGTCGATGACGTGATTATTGGTGATGATGTATCCATTGCGATCCACGATGAACCCGGTCCCGGAGCCTTCGCTGCGATACGACCGTGGATCCGGCTTACCAAAGAAGTGCTTGAAAACATCGGACGGGTCTGGAGTGGCGGGGGCCTGCTCAGTTGTCCCTCCTTCTTCTCCCTCCGACTCGCCGTGTTTCGCCGCGGCTTTAGGCAGATAATCCGACTCAATGTAAACGACCGAGGGCTCCAGTTTCTTTGCCAGCTTCGTAAAGTCGTTTGAGAGAGTGACCGAGGGAGGGATGATCAGCGGCGTCGCATCGGGCGCCACCACAGACGTTTGCTTCTCAGCCTTGACGCCGGTATTCACCACGGTCCCGATCAAGATGCCAACGAACAGCGTCAGTAGCAGCAAGAACACCGTCAGCAGCTTAGGCTGCTTCAGTTTGTGCAGAAACAACATCAAGAGACACCTTTGGAACACCGCTTTTTCAGTATAGAGAAGTTTCGCGATCCCTCTCGCCTGGTGGACATTACTCTTACTCCGATGTCAACCCTCGGGCGCTGGTTTCAATTCCGGCGGCTTGCCGTTGCGTGGCTTCAATTCGACCGCTAGAACCCCCGCGATAATGAGCCCGCCACCCGCAAGGGAGTACATCGTCAATCGTTCTCCTCCCAGTAACACCGCGGCGGCTGCCGCGAAAACCGGCTCCAGGGCAAACAGGAGGGCGGTACGCGTCGGAGTCGTATATTGCTGTCCCCAGGTTTGCAGCGCGAAGGCAAGCGCGGTCGCGAACAAACCGGTGAGTAAGATTGCCACCACCGTTCGAGTGCTCCAAGCCACCTTCGGAGGTTCGAAAAAGAGGGCCAGCCCTGAAAACACGGCGGCTGCCGCGATTTGGCCGAATGCCACAGCCTCAAAACGCTCGCGTGCGGAGTAATAGCCGAGAACCAACAAGTGAAAGGCGAACACGAGTGCGCAACCGATAGTGAGCAAGTCGCCCCGGTTCACATGGAAATTCCGGTCAACCGACGGAATTGTCAAAACGGTCATGCCCACGCCCGCGATGGCGATTCCGGCCAGTTCCGGACGCCTCGGCCACTTCTTGTACCAGGCCGCGCTGATCAGCGGTACCAGGACAACGTAGAGCCCGGTGAGAAACCCGGAGTTGCCGGCGCTGGTATATTTCAGGCCGAACGTTTGCAGCAGGTACCCCATCCACAGGAACACGCCTGCGACCAGACCGCCCCCTATGCCCTTCCAAACCGCCCGTTTACCAGACGAACGAAACACCGGAACAAGCATTGGCGCCATGCACGCTGTGGCGAACCCGAATCGGAGCGCCAGGAAGTACATCGTGGAGATCTCGCCTAATGCAGCTTTCACTACGACGAAAGTGGAGCCCCAAATCAGGGCGACCGACGCCAGAGCCAGGTCCGCCTGCCACCTTGCGGGGATTCGCCTTTCTGAGAGGCTACGGGCCTGCTGCTGCTCTGCGGCGGTACTCACTCCGCTGCAGGCGCTTCAGGGTTGCCGAACTCCGCCTGTAGCGCGCCCAAAAGCAGAAAAATGCGTCGCAGTCCTAGCTCCCGGCCGTCGGGCTGGTACCACTCTTCGCGGGTATGCGACCCGCCCCCATGGCCTCCGGCACCGATCGAAATGGCATGTAGACCAAGCGCCAAGGGGACGTTCGCGTCCGTGGAGGCGCACTGCAGCCTCGACTTAATATGCAGGTGGTTGTCCACTTCCTGAATCGCGCGCAGCACGGGTGAATCGGCTGGGAGTTTGCCTCCCGGCCGTGAGCCCAAATCCTTGATCTTCGCCGTCAGACGATTGCCCTTTGCGAAACGATTCCCGTGTTCCAGGCTCCGCTCCACAGCCGTGGCGATCAAACCGGAGAGCTCATTCAGCATGCCGGGATCCTCTGAACGAATATCCAATTTGGCTCGGGCGCTGGAGGGAATCGAGTTGATGCTTGTCCCGCCCTCGACCACGCTGAAGTTGTAAGAACATTGCGGGCTGTTGGGAGCGCCTGCCAGCGCATCGGCCGAGCGGACAAACCGGCAGATGGCGTCGCTCAGGACGTGCACCGGATTCGGGGTGCCGTGATCGTTCCAGGTATGTCCGCCTGCCCCGGTGAAAGTCACTTCAAACCTCCAACTGGCTAGCGCCTGCGCGGTAATGTGTTCTGTAGACGGCCCGTCCAACACCACGAATCCGCGCACCTGGGTCAACTCCGGCGAGTGCTGGCTTAGCAAATGCTGACACAGGTAACGCATTCCGCTGAGGTTCCCTTCGCCTTCTTCACCGACATTCGCCACCAGCAATAACGAGGAAGCGAGATCATGCAAGCCGGGATCGCCGCTAACTACCCGGGCCAGCGTCAACAGTGCGGAAAGCCCCGTGCCGTTGTCCGAAGTTCCGGGCCCGACAATGCGCCCGTCCGGGGCTACATAAACGTCTTCTGCTCGATTGGGGGCGAACACCGTGTCCAGGTGAGCCGAAACGACCAGCGTTCGAGGCTGCTCCTTTCGTCCGAAGGTGGCTAGAACGTTACCCGCACGATCAAGTTGGGCCGTCCACCCGAAATTCTCCAATTGCAAACGGAACCACTCGGCACGCGCTCTCTCAAAAAATGTGGCGGCTGGAATACGACAAAGTTGAAGATGAATGTCGTTGATCCACGCCCGTTCCCGAACAAACCAGCGTTGCGCTCCCGCAAATGCTGGACGGCTCGCGATCTCACCTATCCGCCGGGTCCCTTGCGGGGCTCGCGAGAAAGGCTGGACGCGTAATGGGTGATGGGCCTTTGGTAGCGTGGCCAAGGAGTCTCCGCTTCTCCATAGCTTACCGTGCAAAACGGATTACCGTGAAAATCAGGCTGCCGGTCCGGCGGGCGCAGAACCTCGCGCTATTTGTAAAACTGTTGCAGCCATTCGCGTGCAACTTGTACGTCTTCGGCACTCAGCGCATGTCCGGCGTCCACCCAGTGGAGATCCACCCTGGCATTCGCGGTCATGAACAATGACTCCAGGCTCTCGACTTCGGTTCCCGACACAATCGGGTCGGCTATTCCGGCCAGCAGCAAGATGGGCTTTCGCTGCAGATTGGGCGTCTTGGGCGGTTTGAAGGGGACCATGGCCCGCATTAAAAGGCCGCCGGCAAGCGTTTCTGAGTAGCGCAGCAGCAGACTTCCGGCGATATTCGCGCCATTCGAAAAACCAAGAACGAGCAGCCGGGTGAGAGGAACGGAATGTTCTATGGCAGCCGCTTTAACGAACTCATTCAGCTCCGTGGTGCGGAAAGCCAGGTCAGCCTGGTCGAACACTCCCTCCGCAATCCTTCGGAAATACCGTGGCGCGCCGTTTTCGAGGACCTTGCCCCGGACACTTAGCAGGGAAGCCCCGGGAGCAACGGCGCGCGCCAGCGGCAGTAAATCGTATTCGTCGCCGCCTGTTCCATGCAACAGCAGCAGAGTCGGCGCTTGCGGATCGCTTCCCTGCTCGAAAATATGAGGAAAACCTGAAGAACTAGCTGCGCTTGCAGTCATGTCTGATCAACGTGCACGCCGTTACTGACGCCAGAGCCAGTCGCCAAATCGTTGTGCATAAAGGGGAGAACAGCTGCTTGCCGCGTCAGCTGGGCAGTCAAACTGCCATAGTTTTTTCGTCCGAATGTGTTCATACGCAAATGTGATTAGCTGGTACTGCTTGCCCGCACAGGGGTCGGCCAGCTCAAACGGGGAGAAAACTGGTGCTCGGTTCGAATACCTTAGATGTTGCTGTAGGTCTAGTCTTCCTGTTTCTACTGCTCAGCCTGATCTGCTCCTCGATTAAAGAAGCAATTGAAACTGTGCTGAAAAATCGCGCTCGCTTCCTCTACCAGGGGATTGTGGAGCTGCTTGGAGACGCGGGTCGAACCGACATGGTTGATGCTTTTTACTCGCACCCCATTATAAACGCTCTCTTCCGGGGTAAGTACGATCCACGCCGTCAGGGCAATCTCCCTTCCTATATACCTGCGGAAGCATTCTCGATTGCGGTGCTCGACCTGATCGGTCCTGCCTCGCAGTTGCCGCCCCCGGCTGGTCAGGTTGCCGAGTCTCCCGCCGTCGCCTCTGCTCGAGCCATTCGGGAGCTTCGTGCGGCAGTCGAAAAGGTCGGGAACAAGTCGATAAAGGGCGCCATCCTGCCGTTGATCGATGCGGCCGGGGACGATATCGGTCGTGTTCGGAGCAATCTTGAAAACTGGTACAACGGCGCAATGGACCGGGTTTCCGGCTGGTATAAGCGCAGAACCCAGCTCATCATCGCGGGTGTAGGGTTTGGCGTAGCAGCCGTGATGAATGTCGATGCCATCGGAATTGCCCGTTATCTCTCAACGGACCAGATGCAGCGTTCCGTGATTGTGGCCGACGCCACCGCTATCGCTACGGGAAAGCAGGTCGACATTCATAAGGAGTTGACCGAAAGGCTCAGCTGGATCAAAACTCAGGGAGGAATCCCGGTTGGTTGGGTCTTCAAGAGCGAGCCTGGGCAAAGGCCGGAAGAGTTCAATCAGGACTGGCGTCGGATTCCGCCTTCTCCGCAGAGCTGGCTCTTAAAGATTGCCGGGATTCTGACAACCACGTTCGCCGTTTCGCTGGGAGCGCCCTTCTGGTTCGACATTCTCAACAAAATCATGGTGATCCGGTCCACAGTGAAGCCTGCGGAAAAGAGCCGGGACGAAAAAAGTAAGTCTTAGATCATTTTTTTTCTGGAAAACGTCGGAAAACGGCCGAAGAGAGCATGGAAGGGGATTTTCCAAAATGTTTTCGGCTCCTTTATCCGGAATGAGAAGCGCTGAGAGTCTTTTAAACAACACCGCGATGCGCATTGCGGCTGGTACGGCCGCCTCGCCCGCTGCTGTGAGCGCGCAGGCACCCGACAGCGTACAACTTACCGATCAGATGACTTCGCTACTTATGGCGATCACCCAGTTCGAAGCCAATAGTTCGGCCCTGGAGGCTGAAGCCAGCATGGCGGAGAGCTCGTTCAGCATTACGGCATGAGATAAACGGGCCGCTTCCGGTATCTCAGCAGAGGACTATAATGAAAGTTCTCCCTTTCCTATGAACACGTATCTGAAGTTCGGAGTGCTCATGGCCCTCATTGTGGGGTCTCTGGTGTGGCTCGCAGTTGGGGGAGTCAAAGACACCAAGACTTATTACAAGACCATCCCTGAGCTGGCGCAAATGGGAAGTAGTGCGCAAGGGGAACGGCTTCGCGTAGGGGGCGACGTTCAGCCAGGTTCGATCCATAGGGCTTCCGAGGGCACGACATTCCTGCTTCATCAGGGCGCGCAGACCCTAAAGGTCTTGTACTCCGGGTCGGATCCGCTGCCCGACACGTTCCGTGACAACGCCGTAGCGCTGGCGGATGGACATCTGGGAGCTGATGGAACCTTCCAGGCGAGCAAAATTCAAGCAAAGTGCGCGTCCAAGTATGAGGCGAAACCGCCGCGGCGAGGACTATCTCATGAAGCCCCGGCGACCACCCGCCTCACCAGTTCTCAACCGGGCGTTTCCGCCGCTTCCTAACCTGTAACCGTAACGCCCGTCACCGAGCTGGTCGAGCTGCGTATACAGTAGAAGAGCAGCCGCAATTATGGAAAATATTGGTGCTTTATCTATCCTGCTTGCCTTTTGCATGGCCGTGTTTTCGGTCGTCGCAGCGCTCGCTGGAAAGTACGGCAGACGGCCTTTCCTGGTCGTTAGCGCTGAACGGGCCGTTTACGCAACCTGGGTCCTGCTCACATTAGCTTCCGCGCTTCTGGTGTTCGCCCTGGTGAGCGGCGACTACCGCCTTGCCTACGTCGCCGCTCATAGCAATAAGGCGATGTCCGGCATCTATAAGTTCACAGCCTGGTGGGGCGGTCAGGAAGGCTCGCTTCTATTCTGGAGTTGGCTGCTTTCCAGCTATACAGCCGTTGCCGTTTTCACAAATCGGCGCAAATTTCGTGACATGATGCCGCTGGTTGTCGCGATCATGATGACCACCCTGGCGTTCTTCACGGCCATGGTCACGTTCGTCGCCAGCCCATTCCGGGTGCTTGTGGTGGGCAGGGGCATTATCGATGTAGGCGACGGCAATGGGCTGAGCCCGCTGCTGCAGTGGTGGACCATGGCGATTCACCCGCCCTTTCTTTATCTCGGTTATGTCGGATTCACTGTGCCGTTCGCCTTTGCCATGGCGTCGCTGCTAACCCGGCAGCCCGGAGAAGCCTGGATCCATACCACTCGTCGCTGGGCTATTGTCACCTGGCTCTTCCAAAGCACTGGCATCCTGCTGGGAATGGGCTGGGCTTACACGGTTCTCGGGTGGGGCGGTTATTGGGGTTGGGATCCGGTAGAGAACGCGTCCTTGATGCCTTGGATTACTGCTACCGCTTTCCTCCACTCCGTCATGATGCAGGAGAAGAAGGGCATGATGAAGGTCTGGAACATGGTCCTGGTGTCAGCCACCTTTCTGCTGAGCATTCTGGGCACGACACTGACTCGCACTGGCTTGGTATCGTCCGTTCACGCCTTTGCGCAATCGCCCGTGAAGCCGTACTTTACGTCGTTCCTGATTTCTGCAACGGTACTTACAGTCATCGCTATTGCGACAAATTTGAAATACCTGAAGAGCGAAGTAAAGCTGGAAAGCGTCATCTCACGAGAATCGAGTTTCCTATTCAACAACCTCATCTTGCTGGCGAGCTGTTTTGCGGTTCTTTGGGGAACGTTGTTCCCGGTGGTGATGGAGGCCGTCACCGGCGAGAAGGAAACGATCGACGCGCCGTACTACACCAAAGTCAACGTTCCCATCGCGCTCTTCCTGTTGTTCCTGACCGGAGTTGGTCCGCTGATCGCCTGGCGCAAGAGCTCGATCAATAGTCTGAAACGAGCCTTCATGCTTCCGGCAATCGTCGGACTCGCTACCATTGCGGCGCTGCTGGGGGCCGGTATTCGTGATTTCGCAGCGCTGATTTCGTTCGGGCTATGCGCTTTTGTGGCCGCCTCCATTCTCAACGAGTTCTGGAAGGGCTCACGCGCCATTCAAGTCAAGGAGCACCTCTCGTTATATCGCTCCGCCTTTGAACTTACCTGGCGCAACACCCGCCGTTATGGCGGTTACCTGGTGCACATGGGCATCGTTTTTATGTTCATCGGGTTTACCGGTAGCGCGTTTAATCAGCACGAGACCCGGAATCTGGGGATTGGACAGACCACTCATTTCGCCGGCTACGACGCAAGGCTGCTCAACGTGGCGAATAACGATAACGACAATTTTCAGACCAGCGTAGCGACTCTCGAGGTTTCACGCGACGGCAAGTTCATTACCCAGTTGGAGGCTGAGGTTCGCTTCTACAAGGCCAGCCAGCAGCAAATGTCGCTGGTCGGCATCCGCCGTCATCTTGATAAAGACCTGTATGTGAACTATTCGGGCGTCTTGCCGGACAACAGCAAGGCGATTTTTCAGTTTTATCTGTTTCCGCTGGTTTCGTGCATCTGGGCGGGCTACTGGGTTCTGCTCTTCGGCACGGTCGTTTGTTTAATCCCTGGGAAGGTGCGTCTGCAATATGCGCGCACGGAGGTAGTAGGCATTGCAACCACGCCCGCGACGGTACAGTCCTAAGCTCGTCGCCGCTTTCTTTTTCGTGATCTCGGCGCTTCTCGCGCAGCAGGATGTCACTAACTATCTGACGACCGATGTGGCCCGCGTCGGCATGCGTCTCGCCTGCCGTTGCGGCGGCTGCAAGAACACGGTCGGCGACTGCCCCATGCTGCGCTGCGATTCTTCTGATCCGAAGCGCCGCCGCATCTTCGAAATGAAGAGCCAGGGCATGAGCGATGACGCGATCGTCAACTCTTTCGTTCGCGAGGAAGGCGCTGTGGCGCTCTCTTTGCCGCAACCGCTGAACCTCGTCACCTGGCTCGGAACACCGGTCGCACTGCTGCTTGGCTTCTGGGTCTATACATCGTTCGTGCGCAGAAATCGAAGACCCGTTGGCCCGATCAGCACAGAAGATCAGGCCATGATCGATAAATTCCGTCCGCAGTTCGATCCCGAATTCGACGATCCGCCGGCGGAGAGGAGACCGGACGCGAAGGTCGGCAAATGATTGAAGTTTCCGCCTTGGCGTTAACGGCTGCCGCTTTGTGTTTCGTGTTGTTTGTCCGCCAGAGAGACGTTCCGGAACCGATTCCGGTCTCGCCGGTTCAGCATCTCGAAGACCGTAAGCATGCGATCTACGACAATCTCCGTGATCTCCAGTTTGAGTACCGGCTCGGTAAATTATCAGACGAGGATTATCGCGAGACAAAGCTGGCGCTTCAACGGGAACTGGCCGTTGTGCTGAGCGAGATGGAGGTCACTTTACAAAAATTGGGGCTCACCGCGGTTGGTGCCGCCTCAAGGGCCAAAATGGTAACAACCGAGCCCAAAGCTACGAAATGTCAGGCTTGCGGAGCAGTTTTTGCGGTTCCACTCAAGTTCTGCGGCGAATGCGGAAAGGCGATTGCATGAAGCTTCTATCGACATTTCTGCTCACCGCGGTTTGCGCTTTTGCCGCTATCGATGGTACGGTCGTGAACCAGACCAGCGGTAAACCGCAGTCGGGCGTCAGCATTACCCTTCTAAAGCCCGGGCAGGACGGTATGCGGACGCTTGGGACCACGGTCAGTGATGCGGCCGGCCACTTCTTTTTTGCCAGTGACCAGCCGGGCGGCGGTCCGCAGTTGCTTCAAGCCAGCTACTCGGGCGTCAACTACAACAAGCTGATGACGCCGAATATACCCACGTCCAACGTGGAGTTGCCGGTTTATGAGGCTACCAGGTCGCCTTCGGTTGCGCACATCGCCCAGCGCATGCTGGTGCTTGAACCATCACTCAGCCAGATCGCAGTAAACGAAACGGTAATCGTGCAGAACGACAGCAAGCAGACCTTTAACAACGAAAGTCTCGGCGGCTATCAGTTCTTTCTTCCGCCGGCTTCGAACGGCCAAGTGAGAATCAGTGCCCAGGGACCGCAGGGAATGCCACTGCCGCGCACTGCCGAGAAGACTGGCAAGAACGACGTTTTCAAAGTGACCTTCCCGGTTAAGCCAGGACAGACCGAGTTCCAGATCACTTATGTTCTTCCGGCCGGTACCCCGTTCACCTTCCGAGGCGAGAATGTTGACATCAAGGGAATGGTTTCAAGTCCGCTGCGCCTGGTGGCTCCGTCCGGTGTGACGCTGGCCGGCAAGGACGTCCAGCTGCTGGGGACAGAACCGACCACCAAAGCCAATATTTACAACGTGCTTCCGTCGGGAGCCTACTCGTTCGATATCGCGGGTGTGGGTTCGCTTCACAATGGCGGAGACAATGCCGCAGCTGCGAATTCACCGGACGAGGGCGAATCGTCACAGATCGCTGAGGGCGACCCCAGGATTTACGCCCACCTCGGATGGTTGCTGGGACTGGCATTCGGGATCCTGGCGCTGGGTACGATCGTCCTGTTCCGCAGCTCGCCGGTCCAGCAAAGCTCGGGACGATAGCCGTCTTACATGGCCGAGGCGATCGAGCTGGAAGGACTCTGGAAATTTTACGGCGATTACCCCGCGATTCGCGACCTCACGCTCTCGGTGAAAGAAGGTTCCTGCTGTGCGTTGCTCGGACGCAACGGGGCGGGAAAGACAACACTTCTGCGGATACTTGCCGGCCTCTCGCCTTACCAGCGCGGTGGAGTGCGCGTGTTCGGAGATGTACCCCGAAGTGCGAAAGCGAGGCATCGGCTTGGGTTCCTGGGGCATGGGATTGGTGTGTACGAGGATCTTTCAGCGCGCGAAAACCTGCATTTCTTTGCGCGAATTTGCGAGCTGAAGTCTGCTGAAGAGACGACCGCACGCTGGCTCGAACGAGTGGGTCTGACCCGGGTTGCCAGCATGCCGGTCCGGCAGTTTTCGCGCGGCATGCGTCAACGACTGGCTCTGGCCCGCACGTTTCTCAATTCGCCGCGGGTTTTGCTGCTGGATGAACCCTTTACGTCGCTCGACGACCGCGCTATTGCGATGTTGAGCGAGCTGCTTGGCGAGTCCCGTCGTGCCGGTGCAACGATCCTGTTGTCTACTCACCAGTTGCGGGAAGCGCTTGCCATTGCGACCGATGTCGCTCTGGTTGAAAACGGGCGGCTTCGCCACACTGGTCCACGAACTGCGGAAATGCTCGACGACCCGGCCTTGCTGTATCGCCTTCACACTGACTTGGGCGCGGCTTGAGGACGATCCGGCAGGCCTTCGTTGTTGCGCGGAAAGATCTGGCTGTAGAACTACGCACCAAGGAGTCGGTAAACGCCGCCGGCGCTTTCGCCGTGTCGATCCTGCTGCTTTTCAGCTTCGCTTTCGATCCCAGCCCCGAAATGCTGCGTCAGATCGCAGGCGGCTTGCTGTGGCTGGTGTTCGCGTTTGCGGGCGCTCTCATTTTCAATCGCGGCTTCGCGCGGGAGCTGCCGAACGACTGCCTGGACGCACTTCTGGCCTCGCCGCTCTCTTCCAGTGGCCTGTTATTGGGAAAAGCGATTGCAAGTTTCACCATGCTGATGGCGCTTGAAGTCGTGTCTCTAGTGGTGTTCGGAATCTTCTACAACGTCGCCTGGGTTTTTCGGGCAGGCGAGCTTGCCCTGGTATTCGTGCTGGTGACCTGGGGCATCGCGATGGTTGGTGCGGCCTTCGGCGCTATGACCGTCAACCTGCGCCTGCGAGAATTAATGCTGCCAGTTATCATCTACCCGCTGCTGATCCCGTTGCTGATTGCGGCCATTGAGCTGACCGATACTGTCCTTTACAGCAAGCAGATCAACGCCGACCAGCTGTTGTGGGGGCGAATCGTGGTGGCCTTCGATATCGTGTTCACAGCACTGGCGATGATTCTGGCAGAGACAATTTTGGTCAACTAGTAGTCAGGAGTAATATGACCCGAGAAAGAGTATCGATCGGACTGGCGCTCGCCGCAGCCCTTCTTTTGTCTTACAACCTTTATCAAATGTTCCTGGTGCTTCCGGATGAGGCTTTGCAAGGCGCGATCTATCGGATTTTGTTCTTTCACGCGCCAGCGGCGATCGTCGGAATGATCGGCTACTTCGTCGCCCTCACGTTCAGCGTCCTTTATCTCAGTTCCGGCAATCTCAAATGGGATTCCCTATCAGCATCAATAGTCGAGGTGTCCCTGGTCTTCTCCTGTGTCAACATCGTGACCGGCAGCATTTGGGCGCGGATCATCTGGGGTATTTGGTGGACGTGGGATTACCGGCTAACCTCAGCCCTGGTTTGCATTCTCATCTTCGCCGGATATCTTATGATGCGCCGGGCGATTGAAGAGCCGACGCAGCGCGCAAGGCTGAGCGCCGCACTCTGCATCTTTGGCTGCGTGGATGTCGTGATCGTTTACAAGTCGATCGAATGGTTCCGGAATAATCATCCTGGCCCTGTTCTCAGCATTCGCACCGGCGGCGGCACAATGGATCCGGCCATGGAACGGATCTTTTACCTGAATGCGCTGGCCATTCTGATGATGGCGACTGCGCTGGTTCTGGTTCGTACCCGGCAGGAAGCGATTGCTCGTGAAGTGGATTCGCTCCGCCGCTTCGCAAATGCCGCTTAAGGATATCTAAATGGATTCACGCAACTCTCTGTTCATGTTTTACGGTTTCCTTGCCGCCTGGGTGATCGTATTGCTTTACGTCATCAGCCTGGCGCGTCGCGGCGGTCGTCTCAAGAAAGAACTGGACGATGTGAAGCAGTTGATGGCTGCCAGCGGAGCAGGAACCCCAGCCAAGTTCGAAGATCGGGTTCTTTAACGCATGCCGATTCTCCTCGACCGAAGGTCGTTCCTGCGGAGGACGTCCGCCTTGGCCGTTGGATTGACGCTCTCCCGAATCAACTCTGCGGCTGCTGCGCCTTTGCGTGTCGCTATTCTTTCGGACACGCATATTGCGGCTGACCCCCAGGATGAGTTCCGCGGCTTTCATCCCCACGAGAACTTGCAGAAGGCGGTTGCACAAGCAACGGCTTCGAAGTTCGATCTGGCGATCGTCAATGGAGATCTTGCGCGTCGTGAAGGCCGCCCGGAA
>CBAAAA010000006.1:15924-27799 GCA_964658695.1 uncultured Solirubrobacteraceae bacterium
GAAGATTACCGCCAGTTCACATCTCTGATTGATCCGCTGGCCGACGCACAGCCGCTCGCATTTACGCTGGGCAATCACGACGATCGCACGAATGCGCGAAACGCTTTGACAAAGCGTGCCGGAGACACGGCCCCGGTGGAGCAGAAGTATGTCTCGACGCTTGACGCGGGCGATTTACGCTTCCTCTTTCTGGACTCGTTGATGGTGACGAATATCTCTGCCGGACAGTTGGGCCATTCTCAGCGCGCTTGGTTAGCGCAGTTCCTGAGCACGTCTTCAGGCAAGCCCCTGATTGTGTTCGTCCACCACAATCCGGATCCGGACAGCGACGGGGCGCTGGTAGACGCGGACCGGTTGCTCGCCGTGCTGAGGCCGCAGCGTGCGGTGAAGGCTCTTATTTTTGGTCACACACACGTCTACGCGCATGACGTCCAGGATGGTCTTCATTTATTGAACGTGCCCGCAGTCGGTTACAATTTTGCGGATGGAAATCCGGTCGGATGGATTGAAGCCAGCCTGACAACGGCTGGCGGCGACTTCAAGCTTCACGCGTTGGCCGGGGAAGGGAATGACGACGGAAAAGTTACTTCGCTCAACTGGCGTAAGTGACTTAATTCTGTCCCCGAAGACTGAGCCGCTGTCGAGCCCACAGAGGAAGAAAGCGCGGAGTAATTAGAAGGTAGCGACGCCAGGGTCTTGCCGGCTCCGACGTCAAACGGAACAGCCACTCGAGTCCATTTCTCTGCATCCACTCGGGTGCCTGAGAGTCCGGCCGGCATGGAAATCAAAGGCGCTCCGACGGCGATGAGTGTCACGCCGGGAAAGTAGTCGCGATGCTCATACATCCATTTCTCCTTTTTGGGAGTGCTGATACTGACAATCACGATATCCGCTTGTGACCCGGTAATTTGACTCCGCACCGCCTGATCCTCAGCTTCTGTTAGGGTTCGAAAAGGGGGGTGAATGCGCTCCCACAATCTGCAGGGGCGGGAAGCTTTCAAGAAGACGTCCCATAAGTCCCGATAGCGCGTCTGCCCGGCCGAAGTGACGCAGGTATACCGGGCCCTGAAATGAGGCGCGGCGCCATGTTCCGCGGCCCACGTTCTGCAGAGTTTAACCACTTCGCCATAACTGGTTTTGCTGATACCTACGCCGACGACACACTACTTTCGCCATCAGGTATTACGAAGTTATGACACGTCGTCGCCCGGAGTGTTTCGCATGACCTAGAACACAGTCACCCACGAGTACGCATCCGAAGAACCCTTACTGCAGACCTGCAGATGATCGGCAGTTCCGCTTGCGCTCTGGATGTACCACATCATTCCGCGATTTGGATTCGAACAAGCCGGCTGGGAGGTAATCGGTGTCAGAGCAAGTCCCTGAGTAGCGTAAAGCACGCCTTCGATCGCCGCATTGCCAAAGTTATTGAAGGACCCAAAGAACGTATTTCCCATTCCGTTCTGTCCGGTCATTAAAGGTTTCGAAGAGCCGCCGCCATTGCCAAGCATGTACCAGCCAAGGCTATTGTCGTTGTTGGTCTTGCCGAGTTCGTCGTCCTCCAGAATGTTGGTGCAACCGTTGCAGTTCAATCCCGTGATCACCAGATTCTGATTGTTTTTGCCGAGGTTCGGGATGAGCACTCCGGTTGCGACATCCGGCCCGAACTCCGCATTGTTCAGGGTCATTCCATCGGCGGAATTGACACCAGTTCCCATTGAGACTCCAGTATTGACGTGTTCAATGTGGAAGTTCGAGTAATTCCCGTTGCCCTCAAGGGAGATCCCGATTTTCGGGCGGGTCGCGTAGCCAGTGCCGTTACAGGTTACTCCGGAGATACCGCGGAACGAGATACTGCCGGTCACCTGAATGCACAATGAGTTGGCGTTCCCTGTGCCGCCCGGATAGATTTCAAGGTTTTCAAAAGGGCCCGAGTTCTGTGAGGCAGTCGTTGAGATGAACAACCCTGCCGTGGCGCAGCTTGTAAGCTCGAGATCTTTGCCATAGCTCATCTCCTCGCCATAAATGTTTGAAAGACAAACGCCGGCCACTGCGCTGCCGTCGAGTGTGAGGTTCTGTATCTGGACACTGAAATCCGGGCCTGGTGCGGGCCCCAGCTGAACCAGTGTTCCGCCCGAGGGAAAGCTCGGAAGAGCCTTGATGGTTGTATTGAAGTGAACCCAGTTTGGATCGCCCCGCCCCACGCCGATGACTTGCGTTCGATCGGGAATGACGATCGGTCCGCTCACCATATAGGTGCCTGTTGGAAAAAGAATGTGCCGTCCGAGACCTGAGATCGCGGTGAACGCGCGGTTGATTGCGGGCAGATCGTCCGTGACTCCGTCGCCTACCGCCCCGTAATCTTTTACGCTCACTATTTCGGACAGTTTGTCCTCACCTGACCGGACTACCGCTCCCGTACCAGGAGCTACATACTTACTCTGTTGCGATACGATCTGTGTTTGCCCGAAAAACAAAGCGGGCAAAGAGACGGCCACAAGCAGCCGCGTGACTAAAGACATCTGATTGCGTTTCCTTCCTCTAAGCTGTGAATGACGGCCCGCCGACGACGTCACAGCTCCTCAAAGAGGAGGAACGTCAGGGCGCGTATCTGTCGCTTTCGAGTATGGGAACCGGTAATTGGCGCGGGATGACTTATTCCGGGCTAACTCGTTGAGAGTTGGTCAGTTACAAGATTGACGAACATCTGTGATCGGATGCGCGATTTGCAATATCGGCGCTGCGGTTGACTGCGTTACCTGTATCCGGGAAAGCGCTTGAGCATACCGCTATTGATCATCTTGAGGAACGTTGTGCCTTCCTCGTCGTCCCGCAGTGTGGTGGGACGCGGCGCCTGACTCGATTTCACGCCTGCAGGCAGATCAGTAGGATTGCTAATACTGAAGCAAAAGCTGGAGGGAAACACGTATCCGGGACGCGGCAGACTCGGCGCTACGACCGCGGCGTTAGCCAGATTGATCACGCTGAGCAGATTTCCGACATCGTTCGATTCTCCGCGCGCGGCAAGCGGGGGAACGTCGAACACGGATTCGATCAGCTTCAGGCCGGAGGTGTGATCGACGACGGGGTGATTCACGGTGGGACTAGCGGGCTTGGCGGTGGTCCAGGGGGAAACGATGCTGCAGGGAACGCGAAACCTGAGCAATGCTTTTCCGTCAACCAAGTCCGTTCTCCGATCCGTCTGTCCTGCGTGCGGAAAAATCCGATTCGGAAAGGTCGGCCCAGGGATCGAACAAAAGTAGTTGTCGCAAGTTACAAAGTTCCGAGCAAGCGCGGACCGGAAAGGTAAGCCTGTTCCTGGTAATCGCCGATGGAATTCAGCCCGGGGGTCCCCACTCGCAGGAACCCGTTCACCGCCCCGCTCGCATACTCGATTCGACCGCCAGCATAGCTATGGTAAGGGTCAGGATAAGCGCAGCCGGTGAAATCAGGGGCAAGCTCGCGAGTCGCCGCTTCCGCGTCGGACGACAGCAGCCGCCTGACAGCCGGGCGGCCCCACTCTGTTTCAGGAATGTTCTGCGGTTCTTAGATTTACTCGACGTACCCGGATAGTGTAGGTCGGAAATGTTACATCCGCATAAAGCCAAACTTAGAGCGGCAAAGAATGTTCTGGTTCTGCCTAACTCATTTGGACTACTCATTTTAGCTGGCCTGTTTAGAACGGCTGAAACAGCAAATTTGTGCTACAGTGAAGTCGTAAAACGCTGACCCCGTCGTTCCTCCAGCACGCTAACGCCGCTTAGTCGTCCTAGTTACTTCCCCAGCAGTAAGATTCCGTCTCAGTCCCGACTATTTGATTTGTCATGACAGCCAATGCTGTTTAATGACCCACGAGCAACGTTTGCTTTCACGTGTGCCGAGTAGTCTATCAACGACTCACGCGAGGAGAAAAACTACAAATGAAATCAACAAAAAAGCTTATCACCACAGCCTTGCTCGCCTTTAGCGCAGTCGCAGTCCAGTGTGCTTCCGGAGCGGAAAGCAGCATCAGTCTGCAGGTTCCATTTGCCTTCGTCGTTGCCGGCTTGACCATGCCGGCAGGGGCATATACCGTTGAAACAAGCGGGAGCGTCGTCTCCGTTCGAGGTAACAAAAGCTCCGCTCTTGTTGCCGGCGGCCCAGGAGCAGCCCCACACTATGCCGAGCCCGGATTAATTTTTGTGCGGCGCAGCGGCACTGAATATCTGATCGGCGTTCAGACCGAGGATGACGCCCGTAGCATTGAATCGAGCGTTCTCAGAACGAAGAAATAGGAGCACGTCCTTGTGAATTGTCCGGCCGCGTCCGCCGGGCTTACTATGCCTGTAGCATGGACTCAACATCCCTATTGGCCCAAGCGCAACATTTGCAAGCTATTGCACAGGGCGGCATCACTTACTCGAACAAGGGCTACGACCTCGAACGGTACGAAGAAGTCCGTTCGCTGAGCGTCCAACTTCTGAAGCACTTAACGGACGAGCCATTAGAAAAGATCGTCCGCGTTTTTGCTTCCGAAGAAGGGTATCAAACACCCAAGGTTGACATACGGAGTGTGATCTTTCGAGGCGAACACGATGTTCTGCTAGTCCGCGAAACAATCGATCACGGGCGGTGGACGTTGCCGGGCGGATGGGCGGATGTCGGCTACACGCCTTTCGAAGTGGCGGCAAAAGAAGCACAGGAAGAGACCGGCCTCATCGTTGAATCGATCCGCTTACTTGCTCTCCTCGACAAGCGGAAGCACTCTCATCCGCCGGACCCCTGGTACATCTATAAGGTTTTGTCCGTTGCGAAATTCGGGGGGGCTCACTGACGCAGGAAACCTCAGAAACGAGTGGAGCGCGCTGGTTCCGCCGGGAGGAAATACTTTCCACCGAGTTATCGACAGACCGCACAACCGCATCACAACTGGATATGATGTTCGACTTCGCGGCTGATCCTGCGCTCCCTGCGATCTGCGATTGACTTCAACGACATTTATAGCCGCCGAGTGGCTGGGTCTTCATTCGTTTAGCCGGTGGGCGCGAGGAAAGGGTGCACCGCGCGACTCGTTTTAGCGAGCATCGCTTTAGCGCGCGACGCTTTGGCGCACGACTTTCAATAATGAAAGAGCTGTGCCATTGAGTTGTAAACCCTACCCCACTCCCGGAGACGCTCAGTTGTCCTGGCGTTCACGCCGGCAGCCTCAAACACAGGTGCAGCTTCCCACACTCTTCCGCCAGCTATATCAAGCGATTCAGCAGGCATCCTGTATGAACTTCCCGACAGACCCCGCTGAAAGTACGCCACCGGCGCAAACCGCAACGTCTTGTCGAGCCATGCTCTTAACAAACCCTCGGTGACCTCTTGCCGGAGATCTCCCGGCAGTAACTGGAACGCGGGAGCCCACCGGTGAGTAACCATAATTCTAGGATCGATGTTCTGCTCGGGCCTCCAACCTTCGGCAATATCAGTGGGACCAATCGCCGGATCCGTGGACTGCATTGCCTTGATCACCGCTACCAGCAGGCGCGCCGGTTCCGGCCTTCCGCTCCGCTGCTGAAGATCCAGGAACCGCTCAATTACATACACCCAATCGATCGGCGCACGGCCATGATGCCTGTGACTGCCGCTGTTAACAATCAACTGCAACTCGTACCACGCGTTTGAGTAATACTCATTCGTCAAAGCACTCCCACCCATACCGTCGGGTCCATCCGGTAGATGAACCTCGGCTGGGGCAGTTGCCGCGGGAATCGCATTCGGCCAGGCTCGAGACCCAATACTCGCGCTATAACTTGATCTCTGCAGAATTTCCCAAGTCTTGACCAGCTGCCATAGTTGAGCCGAGTAGAAGCTGTTACTCAGTTCCGATGTCCATTTAGAAGATGTGCTACTCAGGCGAGGTGTCAGGAACTTACTTCGTGACTTACTCCATCCATCGAAAAACGCCCCAATCTCATCAGCATCGCCAGCCTTGGCATAGCTCGAGTCAGCATACATCTTCGCAAACGTGCTGCTCTCAAACCGGGCGCCCCACGCATCCAGCGGATGGACCCGCGGCAGCCAGTGATTCCAGTCCGGCAATTGCATCGCAAGGGGAATGACGCGAGGATTCAGGTTGGCATCTGGACGAAACGTGGCCGGATCGACGAACATCTCACCGTCGCTTCTCCTACCGGAAAAAATAAACGGCAATGTACGGACGTCGGTATCGAGTACCCACGAAAGTCCCGCGCCGGCCGCCCAGCTCGTGGCCGGCTGAGCATCCAGGCCCGGCCCTGGCTGATAAGGTGGATTCCACGGTCTACCCGGATTTGGAACGGCTAACGAACGAATGTAACTGGCGATTTGCCTGCCCTCCAGTTCCGAAAGTCCATGGAACTGAGACCGCGCCACGATGGATCGATTGGAGTAGTTAAAATATTTGAGATCTCGCCCATCCTGCGTGTGACAGTCGGAACAATGCGCCCGAATCGCTGGCGCGTTCGGCAGTCCGCTCCCGGTAAGGGGCGCCTTTCGCCAAAGCTCTCCACCTGCCGAGATCTGATCTGGATCAGACAAGGGCGGCCTCCAGCTATTCGGATCTTCGTGTAGAAACGCCTCATCCCGCAGAAGACGCCGGCCCTCAACCGTCAGGAAGTTGAAAGCCAGTACTCGAAACCCGCTGACAACTCCATCCGTCCGGTTGAATCGAAACTCAACCGCATTAGTCTGCTTCAGGATTGTCGTCTCCGGGAGCGTCAACGTCAACTCCAAGGTCGCAAAACCACCGCCAATGCCGCCATAACTCCTACCCGGCTCCGCCACCGAAACAGTGTCATTGTTAAGAGTCATCCAGAGGTTGTGATTCACGCGGACGCTTACCATGTCCGCATAAGCAAGCCCATGAACCTGTATCCAGAGCGATCGAACGGGCGTTCCCGCCTCTGAAGCGCCAGAAACGGCAACCCCCACAGCGGTGCCCGCCGCACCGGAAACTTCAACAGGAAGCGTTATGGAATCTGGCGCCGGCGCGCGGACACCCGCAGTCGAGGCCAACAGAAAAAACAAGAGCAATAGACTCACGTTCACCACTTCGGCGCCGGGCAGCACTTTACGCGCCGATTCCCTAAGCTTGCTTCTCTTCCGCAACGGCCACATCATCCGCCGGGCGCAGAGCGAACTTGTGCGGAGCATGTAGCTCTATGCCAATCAGGTAGCTGTTATTCGCAGCGCGGCAATTTCGAACGACGCCTGCATACGAAGCGCGTTTGTAGACGACACGGATCTCGGTCCCTATCTCGATTTTCCGCTTCAGTTGGATGCCAAACCCGTGCTCAGATCGATCTACGACGCTGCCGTTCTCCTTTTCCCCGTTCCAGAAGGCTTCAATCTTACCGGAAAATAGATGGCGCACGGATTTTCGTTTTTCGAAGGTTAGTTTAATGGCTTGCAACGACTCGAGAAGATGGTCGCGCGGAGCATCCACGTCGGACTTATCGCCTTCAAATTTGAAGTGACAGAGCGTGCCTGTCAGGTCAGATGCCAGATCTTCCAGTTGGTGCGCTGTACTGGATAACCGTTGCGCGTTGGAGTTATTAGACTGCGCAAGGTTATCGACGCTGCTTATCGCTTGTGCAATATGCTCAACACCCGAAGAGGCTTTTGCGATCTCGCCGACAATATCGCTGAGGCTGGTGACGGAATGGATGATCTCGCCCAGAGATTCTCCAGATCGATTCACCATTGTTGAACCTCTATTGATCCGATCGAGCGACTTGTCAATAAGAATCTCAATCTCGCCGGCGGAAGTCTTGCTGCGCTCGGCCAAGCCTTTGACCTCGGCCGCCACTACAGCGAAACAGCGGCCGGCTTCGCCCGCATGAGCAGATTCAATCGCGGCGTTAAGCGCCAGCAGATGACTTTGAAAAGCAATCCGATTGATGGCCGCGATGATGGTCGAAATCTCCTTGGAAGAATCCTTCAGCTCAACCATGGCGGCAATCGCCATCGTCACCGAAGTACCACCTTCTTCGGCGGCTTGGCGCGCCGTAGCGCCGAGTTCATTTGCGCGGGCAGTATGCGCGGCCGTATTGCGCACGGAGTCGGACACTCGTCCCAAGCTCGAGGTGACTGCCTCCAACCCGCTCGCCTGTGCAGCGGCGCTCGAGGCCAGCCCGGTTGCGGTTTGCGCCAAATCGGAGGAACTTGCTTTCAATATTTGCGCCGAGCGGCTCACCTGTTGGAGCGTCGCCCGCAAAGAGCCCAGCGCCCGATTGAAGCTCTTGGCCAGTTGACCGACCTCATCGTTCGAATTGATCGCCAGGACCTTGGTCAGATCTCCCTCGGCCACGGCATTGAGAAATGTCACCATTCGGGCGAGCGGTCCAGCAATGACGCTGCTCAGGATGAAACTCATAAGAGCAGCCAAGACACCTGCGCCAATGACAGTCGGTACGGTGATCGCGAGCGCTCCCAGATAGGTCGCGCTCGCGAGTGTCTTAGAACGCGTGGCCTGCGCCTCGGTGATGCGGCTTACCAGATCGAACGAATGCTGAATCTGCTCGCTAACGGGTACCAGATCCTTAATCGTGTCGCGGAAGCCGATCACGTCGCCGGTCTTTGCAGCCGCGACAATGTCCGCGGCATCTTTGTTAAACTTCGGCAACAGCTTGGTCGCCGCCTGCAATTCAGTCAGGCCCTCGTTTGAGCGCAGCTTCGATTTGCAAATGCGAAGCTCGGTTTGCTCACTGGCCAGATACTTCAGCAATTCGCCGTTCTGCTTATCGATTTCGTCAGTATCCCCAGCAGCCAGAACTACGCGAAGCAGGACACGCACCGCTTTCAACTGGTAGATGCCAGCCTCTTTTATTGCCGACACCGCAGGCAGGTCCTCCCGGTAAGCGGTTTCTACTCGGTCCTTCAGCAGGTGTAATGCCCAAAGCCCGCTGATAGCAACTACCGCCGTAGTGCCTACGAGCAAAGTAAACGCCAGCTTGAGCTTCGCGCTAATGAGTAAATTCTTGTACCACTGCAGAAACACCTACAACCTCCTTCCCATTTCGCGCTTATCTCAAGTTGTGAACACGCCGCTAATCCACCTTGAGAGTTTTGACTTCGGGCCCCGCAACGTCCGCCGGTACGCAACTGATGGCTCCCGGAGAAGCACCTACGAAGTGGGCGATCACGGCAGGAGTCGCCAATGTGCGAGGCGGTGGCACCGTTTTCCCCAGGAAGCTCAACTGAATCAAATAGCGTTTGAAATCGGCGGCTGGCATCCCTGTCGCCCGCTTAATTGCCAGGTTGTATTCGGGAGCATCCGCCCGAGGGGTGATCGCGGTCACGGCGGTTCCATTCGGCCAGGAATTTTTCTCTCCCATGAACATTTTTCTCAGGTCCGCCGCACTGATCGAAGCGAGGGGGTTTGCCTTATTGACGATCACCACGTAATCATCCGCTGCGGCGCATGGCATCGTGCAGCCAACCAGAAATCCTGCCAATAGCAGATACGACTTTACTTTGAGCCTGGGTTGGATTCTCATTGGACGGCCTTAGAACGTAAATGCCAGCTGGGCTTCGAGACCGTTCTCCGGCGGTCCGGTGCGCACGTAAACACGGTTATATTGCAGCTTGAAGGCCGCATAATCGAACGGGTCGAATCTTACTCCGAAGGACGGACCTTCATAGCGGCCCTTGAACGAAGTGGAAGGATCGTCAGTTGGAATATTCACCTCTTGGAAGCGGAAGTATGGACGGTATCTGGCAATTCGATACGCAAGCTGCGTGTAGCCAAGCGGAGAGTTATAGGTGCGGCCATCGGGTATTTGGTGTCTCAGCCAAGCCGCCTCGTTCATGAACTCCCACTTGGAGTTCGTGAACACCACGTACGCGCTGGAGATATTCTGATTCACCTTCGGAAAGAGTCCACTTGCGGGAATCAAATCTCCTGTCAGGAAGGAACCGCCCACCTGTAGACCGGGAACCCACTCTGGTCGCGAATAGAAGGCGACGTTCACATCCTTGCGATTGCGGTCCGAGACAAAATTCTCAACTCCATCTCCAAAATTGGCGCTGCCGAACTCGGAGCTTCCGTTGCCGACTTCCGCTGTCCAATGCAAGTCGAGCTTTCCGCTGCCCGGCACAAGGCCTGTAGTCGTCACACCGACTTCGTGCACCGGCAGCACCCCGCCAGCATCCTCAAAGTAATACATGAAAGGCCGGCCGGTGGCTGTTGAAAACCAGTTTCCATGGTGAAAAGTCGTGTTGTAGTAGCCGATATCCGTATGAAACCGGCCGGCGCTGATTTCAAAGTATTTCGATGGCCTGAAGGTAAGTTGAAAGCGTTCGATATCGAGGCCAAAGTTGTTCGTCTGGTCGGTAGCAAAGACTAACTCGCTGACGAAGCTAAGCTTCTCGGAGAGTTGCGATGTCATGAACAAATCGAACTCGCCGGCGCGGAAGGTGCTTACTCCCGGGAGCGGCAAGGGGTACTCGAGTTGTTGAGCAACGGAGCCTTTGTCGAAATTGAAATCAAAGAATCCTCGAATATGCAAGGCCGGTCCATCCGGTACTTGCATCATGTGATCCATTTCCTGGCCGGGGCTTGCCGCCGGTTGAGGGTCTAGAGCGGGAGCATCATTTGAGGCCGACTGCGGAGCAGGCGAAGCCACTGGGGCCGCGGCAATTGCCGCTTGCGGCACAGGAACTGCTGCGAGTTGCGGAGCCGCGACAGGCGAGGCGGTTTGACGGCCTGCCTCCGATTCCAATTGTTGAATCTTCGCCTCGGCGGCGCTCAATCGGTTCATTAACTGCTTCAGCAACTCTTCGGGGGGCACTGTTGCCGCGGCGTTCTCCGTCTGCGCCACTGCCGGTTGAACGGCAAGTATTGACGACAGAAAGGAGATGGCAATGAATAATATCCACTTCGCGCCCAACCGAATAGAAATATGTGAGAACTGCATTCTGTTGACTGAGTGGGCAGGGGCGAGGATAAGTCGCAATAATCCTGCAAACCTTTAGCTCACCTAGCTGAAAACGTCTTGGTACAAAGCGCATTTGCGCGCCAGTCTGACGGAGTTATTGGTCCATGATCTGCGCCGGACCGCGTCCGCAATACGATCCGGGCCGGGATTCCTGAGAAGCGGACGATGCTAGTCAGTGGTTACAGAAGGCCAAGTGTGTCCGATCGCTATGACATGGCCGGGGGGATGTTCAAGGCAAGATCCAGGAAAAGTCTTAGTTGCAATGCATAGTAGTGCGCCCGCTCCGACTCGAACGGAGGGCCTATTGATTCGAAGTCAATCGCTCTATCCAGCTGAGCTACGGGCGCACATCGTAACAACGAAATCCATTATACGTCGCTGTGTACGCGCGGCAGTTTGGCTATACGTCATCATGGACCTATGGAATCCGGCGTTGAGACGGAAGTGAAAATCCCCATAGGAGCGGTGGCAGAAGTCCTGCCTCGCATCCAGGCCGCCGGGTTCGAGGTTTCCGTCGAGCGCCTGTTCGAAGCCAACACGCTGTACGATAAGCCGGACAAAGAACTGAAGAATGCCGGTGTCCTTCTCCGGCTCCGAGAGGTCGGCGGCAGAAGCGTGATTACTTGGAAAGGGCAGGGAACGCCCGGACCTTACAAGGCCAGGCCGGAGATTGAGACCACCCTTGGCTCGGCCGAAATACTGGGCGAAATTCTCGAGAAGCTTGGGTACGAAAGGAGTTTCCGCTACGAGAAATACCGGACCGAATTCCGCAAGCCCGGCATTGACGGAGTGATCACAATGGATGAGACGCCGATCGGCAATTTCCTGGAACTGGAAGGGCCTGGTGACTGGATCGATGCGACGGCGCGCAAGCTCGGATTCGCCGAAAAGCAATATGTTTCGTACACAGGTTATCCTGGTGGTCAGCGTTT
>CBAAAA010000007.1:0-24637 GCA_964658695.1 uncultured Solirubrobacteraceae bacterium
CAGTATCAGGCGATTCAAAAGCAGAATGAGGAGATCAACGATCAGCTTGCGAAAGAGGCCGAGATCACTGCGCCTTTGCATTAGCGGGCCTGGTCGCTTCGTCCCACTCCAGTTGGCCGCGATGCATGAGCGAGTCACGATCTTCGGGTAACAACCAGCGCTCGGCGATGAGCTTGTCTACCGCTTCCGCGTACTTGTGCAGGTAGTCTGATTCATCAGCATAACGTTCCGCTATCGAGAGACGCGGGTCGCCGGATTGCAACCGCTCCGATTTCGTTCTGGGGAACGGAAGATAGGACCCTTCGAAGGCAACCCGCTGGGTGGGCGCGCCGATTGCCGGAGCACGCAGGTTCCATCCGGTGTAAGTGGCCACGGGGACATCGATCTCTGGAAGATGCACTCCGTCGCGTTCATTTCCGTCCGAATTTACTTGCGGAACGAGCACCGGAAAACGCGCGACGATACGTGGCGGCTGCAGCGTGAGGATGCCGCTCTGCCAGTTTGGCCCGAAGTCCAGATCGTAAACGGCATTTGCTTCGGCCGGTTTCCGCGTGTGCGGAATTTGAGGAAACGAATAGTTCTGCACCGAGACTAGCGTTCCGTTCGCGATCTGCGGATAGCTGCTCGCAGGCGGCTCTTTATTGCCGCCGACCCAGGCGTCCATGTTCGAGATCATGGCGCGCCAGAAGTATCTGATCGGAAGCGGAGTCTGCGGATTTTGGCTGGCGAGATCGCCGCTGCCCGGCGCGGGTGGGAACGGACCCGAGAAGTGCTGCAAGCCGGTGAAGTGATAAATGCGGATGTCCGGTCCGATCTCGGCGTCACTGCGGCCGTCGGCGGTGGTGCTGATGAGGGCGGCAGCGCGGCCCCAATACTCATAAGAAGTATTTGAAAGAAAGATCTTTGGAACGGCGTGCTCGGCCTGGGCGTTGTTGAGAAGCCCGGCATGCGCTCCGGTATTTGGGTCGTGCTCTGGTTCATCAGTAAATGGGAACAGATCGGTCGGGAAGAAGATCGAAGAGGTCGGCTGAGCGTCCCGTGATGGCTGCGCGAAGCGATAGTTGAAGCTGCCGCGGCCTGCGCCTGCAACGTGCGCGAATACTCCATCTAGTGCGATGCGGCCTTCTTCGTCGGCGTTGAAGCCTTCATAGAGAAAGTCACGCAGGAAGCGCCCATTCTGTGAGATGCCTTGCCCGTAGACGCGTTTGGCCGGGGCAATTGCGTCTGCGTTGTGCTTTGCATAAGAAGCGAAATCACGAACGCCTGCAAATCCCAGGCCGGCGATGACCGGATCGGAGACGACATAAATGTACTCGTAGATTCTGCCCGGCTGAAAGCCTCCGTCGAGATGGATGAATCGATTGCTCGCTTCGAGCTTGCCGTTCACCAGATGAGCAAACTGCCACTGCGAACGAGGAATGGTGTGGCGTTCCGCATCGCGGGAGTGACGCACGGTGAGAACGTCGCGCGGGTCGTCAGGTGCGGAGACGGGGTACTCGGTACCGCCGATATTACCGCTGATGAGATGGCCAAGCGGAATCTCATCCATTTTTCTGGAAGGCATCAGGTCTCCGCGAAGGAGTCCAGTGATCGTTTCGCCGTGATCTTTGGCGATCGGCGCATAGAGGCGCAGGGCGTCCGAACCAGGGGCGTCCCACTGCCAGCCGAGCGCCGCAATAGTGAAGCCGCTCCGCAACAGCCAGGCATCTCCGGCGTCCTTCGAAACCATGGCGTCGCCGCCATCGACCAGCGAGATCAGGTGCGCTTTGCCCCGGTTCGGATTTTCCAGCAGCATGGAGCCGTTTCCCTGGTTCGCACGCTTCGGGCGAAGAACAATCAGATCTGCCGAAAATTCCACCTCACCCTGTTTTGCATTCACCGCCTTGTCCAGATCAACGATGCGCTTGTTGTGCACGTTTGCGATGGGAACGGAGAAGTGTACGAGGCCTGTGATGCGCTCGTAAGGTCCCGCATCGCCAAAGCTGCGGCCGACGAGAACATCCTGGCGCGATGTGATCTCGAAGCTGATGACACGGCAGGAACCAACTGCACGAGCGACGAGCAGAGTCAGGCCTATCCGAAGCAGCAAATTCATGCGCGCAGGATAACAGAGTTACACTCCAATTACCTGGTGAAAGCTGCTCTGCTGCTGTGTTTGGTATCCGCCTTGTCCGCAATGTTGCTGCCGATTTTTGATGTAAGCCTGCCTGCCGGGTTCAATTTCAAGCACGAAAATTCGCCTACGCCGCGAAAGTACCTGATTGAAACTATGGGCGGCGGGGTAGCCTTATTGGATTACAACAACGACGGATTGTTGGACGTGTTTCTGGTGAACAGCGGCCGCCTCAGCGAATCAATGGAGTCTCCCGAGAAGTTCGGCCGATCGAGTCCTCGGTACTGGAATCGGCTCTATCGTCAGAATCGGGACGGCAGCTTTACCGATGTGACAGAGGCGGCCGGATTATCGAAGGCAGGAGAAGGAAACTATGGGATGGGAGTTGCCGCGGCCGACTATGACAACGACGGCTACACCGATCTTTACGTCACAAGCTATGGGCGGAATGTCCTGTATCACAATAACGGCAACGGTACGTTCAGCGACGTGACGGAACGGGCCGGCGTGGGCGCCAAGGGATGGTCCGCGTCCGCCGGCTTCTTTGATTTTGACAACGATGGCAAGTTGGACCTGTTCGTTACGCGCTACATGGATTGGGACGTTGCGCATAGTAAGTCGTGCGTCAGACAGACTTACTGCCCACCGGGCGAGTTTCCGGCCGTTACAAACATTCTGTATAGAAATCGGGGGGACGGGACGTTTGAAGATGTCAGTGTGCGGTCGGGCATAGCGGCGAAGAAAAGCCGGTCTCTGGGAGTGGCATTCAACGACTACGATGCGGACGGGTTTGCTGACATTTTTGTGGCGAACGACGGAATGGAACAGTTTCTGTTTCACAACAACGGGAATGGAACGTTTACGGAACGGGCACTGGAAGCGGGAGTGTCGCTGTCTGATGAAGGCAAGCCTTTTGCGGGAATGGGTGTGGATTTTCGCGACTACGACAACGATCGTCGGCCGGACATCATTGTTACTAACTTAACGAAGCAGGTGTACGCTGTTTATCACAATGACGGTAAGGGCTCATTCAGTTATCGGAGTCTGGAGAGCGGCCTGGGCGCTTTGTCGTCGGGCAGTTCTGGCTGGGGAGTTAAGTTCGAAGACTTCGACAACGATGGCTGGAAGGATCTTTTTGTGGCGCAAGGTCACGTGATGGATAACGTGGAACAGATTGACCCATCGATGCATTATCGGGAGCCGCCACTGCTGGCGCTCAATCGCGATGGCCGGTTCGAACGTGCGGATTCAGGGATGAATACGGCGTTGGCCGGGCGTGGCGCGGCATTCGGAGACCTGAACAACGACGGCTGGCAAGATGTCGTCATGACCGAACTGGGCGGGTCTCCTGTGGTGTTACGGAACCATGGCGGAAAGCAACACTGGATTACCTTGTCTCTGCAGGGTGTTCGCAGTAATCGTGAAGGAATCGGTGCAAGAGTTCAAGTAAATGGGCAGTTTCAGTACACAACATCGGCGGGCAGTTATCTTTCGGCAAGCGATAAGCGGGTGCATTTTGGATTGGGAACAGCAGACAAGGCGGCAATCGAAATCTGGTGGCCTTCCGGTGTTCATCAGACAATGACAAACGTTGCTGCCGATCAGTTCGTTCAAATCAGGGAAGGGGCGCAGCCCTGATGCGTTCGTTCGTGCTGTCGTTTGGACTGGCATGGCAAGCGCTCTCGCCGGAAGCTCTAGAGCATGTGAAGGCGGGGATGGCAGCGCAGCAGGCAGGCAATTTGAGAGATGCCATTGTAGAGTTCAGGAAGGTCGCAGATTTGCAACCGGATCTACCCGCTGCATTCGTCAACTTAGGCGCCGCTTACCTGCAGGATCACGATTATAAACATGCGATCCCGGCTTTGAAGAAATCTGTGGATCTGAATGCAGACCTGGTGGGTGCGCAACAAATGCTGGGGTATGCGCTTCTGCAGCAAGGCTACGCCGCGGAGGCGATTCCGCACTTGGAGCGAGCGCACACCGATGACCTGCTTGGAATTGCGGAGATGCGGGTGGGGAAGTTACCGGAGGCGATTGCGCATCTGAACGCTGCGCTTGGAAAGCGGCCGAATGATCCAGAGCTTCTTTACTATCTTGGGCGTGCAAGCGGGTTGTTGTCCAAAGAAGCAATGGATACGTTAGAAACGGCTTATCCGAACTCCGCGCGTTCCCATCAGGCTACCGGAGAAGCCTATGCCGCTCTGCGCCAGGTTCCGGAGAGCGAGAAAGAATATCAAGAAGCGATCCGGCTTGCCCCAAATGCGTTGGGAATTCATCTAGCGCTAGGCCAGGTGTACGCGAATGCCCAGCAATGGATGAATGCGGAAAAGGAGTTTCGAGCCGAAGCAGTGCTGCAGCCGGGTGATGCGGAAACAGCTTACCTGCTTGGCAATTCTCTGCTGCAACAGGGCAAGATCAAGGAAGCTATCGCGGAGTTATCGCGCGCCGATCGATTAAGACCGGAGATGCCGGAGACTTTGTATGCGCTCGGGAAAGGGCAGTCACTGGATGGCAAAGCGGCTGAGGCGGAGAGCGCCTGGAAAAAGGTGATTTCCATTGAGAAGTCTAGCCCGCTGGCGGCTCAGGCGCACTTCGGCTTAGCGGCTTTGTATCGAAAGCAAGGGAAGGGCACAGAGGCGGCACAAGAGATGCAGGAGTATCAGCGAATTCAAAGCTCGTTGGGCAAATAAAAAACCGGGACTGGATTACTCCAGACCCGGTGTTGTGTTGAAGCTAATACGCGCGTTGTTAGAACGAAAGTCTCATCGCAAACTGCACAAGCCTCGGCAGGTTTTGCGTACTCGTTATGACGCCAAAAGAGGAAGACCCGTAACTTTGGCCCGGGTACCCGAATTGGGTGCGATTGAAGATGTTGAAGAACTCTGCGCGGAATTGGAGATTTGCTTTTCCTTCCGGTGCAACTGCAAAGCTCTTAAATAAGGAAAAGTCCCAGTTCGCGATGCCAGGAGCACGCAGATTGGGATCGGTGCGGCTCTCATCGCCAAAGGTGAAAGGAGCAGGCTGGCTGAAGCAGCTGGTGTTGAAGTAATCGTTGAGTCTGGATTGCACTGACCCGGAAACGTTGACATCGCAGCCCTGAGTCACATTGGGCCTTTGTCCGCCGCCGAATGAGTTTGAGTTATTCGAATTCGTTCCAAAATGCAGTGGGAATCCGCTTTGAATGGTAGTAACGCCCTGAGCCCCCCAACCGCCGACCACGCCATTTACCAGAGCGTTAGAATTCGTCAGGTACTTGCGGCCCTTGCCGACGGGGATGTCGAGGATGTAACTGACCACCAGACGATCTGGAGTATCAAAGGAAGCGAGCGACTTCTCCGCTTTGAGGTTATTCCAGTCCTGGACGCCGCCAGTACCGCCGGCTTCGAGCCATCCGGTGATGGTGTCCGTATCGCTGATCAGCTTGGCATGCGTATAGGCAACCAGAATGGAATTACCGCCCGAGAAACGCTTCTCCGCTTTCACCTGAAGCGATTCGTAGGTTGAGTTGCCGATGCCTTCGCCGGCATAGTTAACGCCGTTGAACTGAGGATACGGGCGAAGAAGCTGTCCCAGCTGAACTGTCGGCTGAGACAAAGGAGATCCTACCGTGTTAATGATCCCGTAGAAGGGATTCTTGACATTCGTCAGCAGTTGGTTGCCGAGCGAAAGATACTGGTCAGATAACTGGTCAATCTGCGGCGAATCGATGGGGAGGTGTGTACCTTTGGCTCCACCGTAGGCGACGTCGATCAAGAGGCCACTCCCCAGCTCCTGCTGAATATCAAAATTCCACTGCTGTGCGTAGCCGTAGGGATTTCCGAGCTGGTTCTCGGTCACGCCATTTCCAAGAAGGTTGGACTGGAATCCGGTCGATCGACCAGGAACTCCCACGATACCGCCAGGGAAAGGATTTCTGATGGTGTAAGCGCCTGTTCCTGTGACTGCGGCGGTGGTGCTGCAGCCGCCAGAGGTGTAACAGGTCGGAACACCGGTTGTGATTGATTCCAAAACCGGCGTCGGCTGGCTATTAATTGGATCGTTATTCGGGCTGGCATCCCAGGCGACGTCGTTTGGCAGCCAGAACAGGCCATACCCAGCATGAACTACGGTCTTCTGCGTCGCCTGATAAGCAATGCCTGTGCGGGGAGCGAACTGCTTCCAATCGGGATTGATAGCGCTGCGATTGCCGTTAGCAGAAGAATCCACGAGCTCTATGTTACCGGGGACATTGAGCCCGGCGGCACTCAGTACTGAGTTTGGCGCGGTCGGATTAAAGAAAGAGATACGGTTGTAGCGCTCGGTCCACGGCCCGGCGTGCTCCCAGCGAATGCCCACATTAACGGTCAACTTCGGCGTCACGTGCCAGTCATCGTTTGCAAAGACAGCGGGATAGAATTGCTGAGCAGCAATCAAAGCCGGGCTGCTGGCGCTTCCACCCGACGGATAACCGAGCAGGAATGTCGCCAGTCCGAGACCGCTGCCGGCGGTGTTATTCGCATTTGCGGCCGTAAGGTCCGGATTGAAGTTGAAGTAACCAGTGGGTACATTGGTTTGTGCGTAGTTATGGGTCAGCCGCAGGAACTCCGCGCCGAACCGGAGTGTATGGTTGCCGGCGATCTTGGTTACTGTGCCCGCTGCACGATAGTTATCGTTGCGGTCAATAATGACGCTGCCCGCGCCCTGACTCCCAAAGGTGTTGTTAGTGTCAAAGCCGTTGATGACCGGAACCGGCAAGTCACGGAACACCGCTTCGGTGTTCAACGCGGAAGGCCAGCCTAGCTGCGTCAAATCGTAGCCGATGGTCTCGGGAACACGATTGTAGCTGAAGCGCTGATAGCTCAAGCGAACTTCCATAATCGTAGTCGGCGTGAAAGAGTAGGTGTCGCCGAGCACGAAGTTATTGGTGTTGAACACTTCAGTGCAGCGATCCTGACAGACCCCATTGTGGAACGGATCCGTGGGCAGGTTCAGGTTTCCCCAATAGCTGTAGCGCGCGGTGATGTGCTGTTTATCCGAGACGTTCTGGTCGATGTGTACGACAGTCTCGTTGTTATTCCCGCCCTGACTGGAGTTAGAGGTCCAGTTATTCACCCCGTTGGTCAGCCCCGGTGCATTTGGCGCAGGATAGAGGCCCAGGAGCGTGAGTGAAGTCGGATTGATGCGGCTGGTCGGAATCACGTTGCCTGGGAACTGCAGGCGGCTTCCAGTGGCCTCACCCGGGTTGCAGACACGAGGATAGCCAGCGGTTCCGGCGGGCCCGCAGGTGGTGAGCGGATCGTAGATCGGGGTGCCCAATCCGGCAGCCAGAGCAGACAGGTTCCCGCTTCGCTCCGCCGTGGTCGGCACAGTCTCAACGTAGGAGGCACCCTGGCGCAAACGGAAGCCTTCGTAATCCACAAAGAAGAACGTCTTGTTCCTTCCGTGAACAATTTTCGGGATTTCCACCGGTCCGCCGACATTGAAGCCAAACTGGTTCTGAGTAAACGCGCCACGGGGCGTACCGTTTTGGTTGTCAAAGAAGGCATTTGCATCCAGAACTTTGATTCTCAGGTATTCCCAGGCAACTCCGTGCAAATCGTTGCTTCCGGATTTGGTGGTGAAGTTGACCACGCCGCCGGCGAAGCGGCCGTACTCGGGGGACAAGTTATTGGTTGCAACTTTGAACTCCTGCAGCGAGTCCTGTGTGGGAATTAAAGCTGTGATATTGATATAGCTTCCATTCACGGGCGAGCCGTCAAGCCAGACCATACTCTGGTTAGCCATGCCACCGCCAATCTGGTAGTTGCCCCAGGCAAACGGGTTTTGTCCATTTGGATTCGACATGGATCCGCCTTGGGGAACGACTGAAGGCACTAACGCCACCAGGTTCAAAGGATTTCGTCCGTTGAGAGGCAACTCAACGGTCTTACGTTCATCGATCACTTGCCCGAGCGACGAAGACTCGGGGGTCAGAAGCGGCGTCTGAGCAGACACTTCCACGGTCTGGCTGACGTCGCCCACCTGAAGCGCGAGGTCGATTTTACTGGTTGTTTGCGTTTCTACTGTGACTGGCGAGCGCAGTGTTCGCTTAAAGCCCGGTTTTTCAACTTGTACCGAATAGGTGCCTGGAACAACGTTGACGAACTGGTAAAGTCCCTCTGCGTTGGTTGTTTCAGTGCGTTTTTCATTGGTTCCGAGATTAGTAAGTACGACTTCGGTGCTACCAATTGCTGCGCCGGAAGGGTCAGCGACGTTTCCGACAATGGAGCCGAACGTAGTTTGAGCATGGATACGGGGAGCGAGACACACAATCGCTAGCGCTCCCAAAAGACACAGACGTAGTAGTCTTTCGAACATTGAGACCTTATACCCCACGAATAACTAGACTGGCTAATTTTTATCAGGTATTTGCGGCCACGTCAACCGCAAAATTGTAATTTTGCTGTCGTAAACCATTGGGAGCGCGCTCTTTCGCCGAAAAGGCTAGCTAGGCGCGCGGCTGACGCTAATAAACTTTGAGAAGTCTTAGACGGGTAAGGGAGTGCGTTCTATGAACTGCGCCTGGTGCCAGTATGGATAGGCGCGCGGGGATGCGCTCGCTGCATCTAGCTTCGCCGTTTGTTCGATCGTCAGATTCCATCCGGTAGCCGCCAGGTTTTGTTTGAGCTGCTCTTCATTGCGTGCGCCGATTACTACCGTAGCAACCGTTGGGCGCTGTAAAAGCCAGTTAAGAGCTATTTGCGGGATCGTCTTTCCGGTCTCCTTCGAGACTTCGTCAAGCGCATCCACTACGTTGTAAAGATATTCGTCGGCAACTTGCGGCCCTTGCTGCGCGGTTTTGTGAAGACGGCTCACCTCAGGGAGCGGGTGTCCCCGTCGAATTTTGCCGGTCAGTCGTCCCCAGCCCAGGGGACTCCAAACAAGTGCAGAAACCTTCTGATCGATGCCCAACGGCATCAACTCCCATTCGTAATCCCGGCCCACCAATGAGTAATAGACCTGGTGCCCCACGTAAGGGGTCCAACCGTACTTTTTTGAAACGGCAAGCGACTTCATCAGATGCCAGCCGGAAAAGTTTGAGCAGGCAACATAACGAACTTTGCCGCTCTTTACCAGGGTGTCAAGGGTAGCCAGGGTTTCTTCGACAGGCGTAGTCGCATCGAAGCCATGCATGTGATAAATATCGATGTATTCGGTCTTGAGGCGTCTCAGGCTGTCTTCGCAGGAGCGAATGAGATGGTGGCGCGATGAGCCCAAGTCATTGGGACCGCCGCCAAATCGAAAAGTTGCTTTTGTCGAGATCAGTAACTGGCTGCGTTTTGCCTTGATCGCCTCGCCCAGGATCTCTTCGGAGAGTCCTTTCGAGTAGACATCCGCGGTGTCGAAGAGATTCACGCCTGCTTCCAGACAGAGGTCCACGAGCTTTCTCGCTTCGTCCACCTCGGTCTTTCCCCAAGCCTGGAAGAACTCTGTGCCTCCGCCGAAAGTGGCTGCGCCAAAACTAAGCGCCGAGACCTTGAGCCCCGAATTTCCTAATTGTCGATATTCCATACCGAAATTGTATGCAGCAAGCCTAGATCGCGCTTCCATCTGCTCGCGCCCATCTTGTTTGGCCGGCCTTGAACTGCGATGGGCCGCATAGTCGGGAAGCGGAGACAGGTGGACCTGGGGCGGCGCTGGAGGTCAAGTCGTTAACCGGGTCAATAGCCGAGTCAATCGCCCTGCCGATTTAGTGTCGCTAAAGACACTTGCTCTTTGCTCGGAACTCTCATCATCGAGAAGGTGTCAGGAAGGCTCGTGCTCCGGTCTTAATCAGAGTTAGTGCCGCTCCGGCGTGAGCGATAACTGCCGAGTAAAAAACTTACTGACAAAGTTGTCATCTGTTCACTTTCTCGTAACATTCTGATGAGAAATCTAGAGGAGTATAGTTTTCGCGTCTTGACCACTTTTCGATATGCCTGTCTTTGGCCCGCTTCGAGTTCCTATGTGCTTGACGCTCGGCCAGGGCCAAGCAGTGTCAGACGCACCGTTGTTAAGTAGACTATCGTTCCGCTTTTCCTAATGTCGATTATCTAAAGGAAATAAATATGAGGTTATTGAGGGCAGTATGCCTGATCTCTGCGACCTGCGTTCTGGCAGCGGCCGGGACACTGAACGTTTCCGTTTCAGGGCAGTTCTCTTCTGCGATCACCGCAACTCAACTTGCGGATCCCGGTGGGGACTGGGCACTGAACTTCACTATGCCGAGCGTTCCCGCGGTTAGCAACGCAGACTCGTTCGGCTTCGATGGTGCTTTTAGTAGTTTCTCCTATAAGTTGAATGCAGCCGTCGTTGAAGCCTCACCAGAGTCGATACGATTTTCGACAGCTGAAGGCTTCGGCTTATTCACGCTTTTCTTTGGCCCGGAAAGTGGTTACGATTCAAGCGGTAACGCTATCCCCGAGCTTAGTTTCGAAGGAGCACAGGTGTTTTCCGGATGGACCTCCATGCCGGCGATTCTGCCCGGAAGTTACTCAGTGACGAGCTGGAACTACTCGGATTCGCTTAATTATGACCAGCACAATTTTCCTGGTGACGCAGTGACGATTACAGCGGCCAGCATTCCGGAGTCCTCCACTGTGGATTTACTTTTGTTCGCCACGGCCGCAGGGATCGGATTGTTGCGCCGTCATTCCCTAGTGTTCCAGACTCACTAACTGATGATCAAACGGTAAAGACATGTTTGCCCACAAAAATAGCGCGGCCCCCACCTGGTGCACTGCTCTCCTGATTTCGGTTCTCGGTTCAGGATCTATCCTGGCCCAAGTTGCACAGGGTTCTCTCAGTGGAACGATCAAAGACCCGCAAGGGAACAGAGTTCCCGAAGCGTCCGTCACGGCAGTTCAAAACTCAACGGGGCTTACCAGAAGAACAGCCAGTAACTCGCAAGGCACTTATCTAATCGAGCACCTGCCGGTCGGAATCTACACTGTTTCAATTTCGAAGAAAGGCTTCGGAGAGGTTACGGCTGAACAGGTCGACGCAGTGGTTGGCCGAACCGCTACCCTTGACGTTGACCTGCAACTCGCAAAGGGTGCATCACAACAGGCCGAAGTTGTGGAACCATTCGTTCAGCTTGACAGGTCGGATGCCTCGGTTGGAACGGCCGTTGAGCGAGCGCAGACTCAGCAATTACCTTTGAATGGCCGTAACTGGGCAAGCTTAACCGCCTTGACGCCGGGGGCAATCGATAACGGCTCTAACGATCAGCGCACAATTCGATTTGCAGGTCACGGTCTGGATGACAACAACATTACATTGGACGGCGTTGATGCTACGGCAATTTATAACCAGGAACAGCGAGAATACGTTCGGCTGACGATTCCGTTGGAGTCAATTAGCGAATTCCAAGCACAATCCCAGAACTTCAACGCGGATATGGAAGGAGGCACGGCGGGAGGTCAGGTTGCAGTGGCGAGTCCTTCCGGTACAAACGCCTTTCACGGAGACGCCTTTGACTTCTTTCGCAACGATGCTCTGGATTCGCGCTCTCCCCTGGACGGAAACTCACCGGATCCGTTTCTCTTAAACCAGTTCGGGGGTAATGTGGGCGGTCCGATCAAGAAGGACAAAACGTTTTTCTACGTCAACTATGAGGGGCTCCGGCAACGTTTAGGCCAGCCACAGATCGGTCTGGCGCCGAGTTCATCGTTCCTCAGCGCGGCGGAGGCGAGTTCACCGGCGCTGCTGACAATCTTTTCCGCTTACCCGCACGGCACTTCGCCCACATCGACTCCAGATCTTTGGCACTATAACGTCGAAGCGAGCCAGATAGATAACGAAGATTCCGGGATGGTCCGGATAGACGAGCATTTTTCGGAAAAAACCACCGCCTTCGTTCGCTTCAACATGAACCACGCGGCGGATGCTATTCCCACCGGGGCGCTCAACGCCATCTCCGCCGCCGACACCTATTTTCGAAATGGAATTGTGGACTTCCTGCATGTATTTAGCCCATCTTTAGTGATCGACACCAAGTTCGGAGTCAACCAGGAAATCTATCATTCGGCGAACCTTTCTCACACGCCTTATTCAGTGACGGTGTCCGGTTTTAGTCCGCTTACAGGGAGCTCCAGTTCGGATGCGGCAGCCAAGACATTCTCCCACTTAACCGACTTGTCGTGGGTCAGAGGGAAGCACATCCTGAAGTTTGGGTATGAGATTCGCTGGATTCAGATGAATCAGGGGAGTTCCCAGAGTGGGACTCTCACTTACGACTCTCCGGCGCTGCTGGCAGCAAACCAACTTGACAACGCTACTTACATTTCCGAGTTGCCGCTGAAGCGATTGCGTAAGACGCAATACTGGGGCTATATACAGGACCAGTACAAAGTCACTGAGAATCTGACGATCACAGCGGGCCTGCGGTACAACTTCTTTAATGACTTCCACGAAGTTTCAAATCGCGCCATTCCGTTTGATTTCGCATCCTGCGGACCCGGCGGTTATTGTCCACGCGGCAGCACCTTCAGCTTCCCTCGATACAACGACTTCGATCCGCGCGTAGGAGTCGCCTGGAGCGTCGGCCATTCGGTTCTTCGTGCGGGCGGAGGCATTTACCATAGCGACGGGCAAGAGGACGACCAGAACCTGCCCATCTCCAATGACTACACCCGGTATTCCTTGACCGCGGCAGCCTCGCCAGGGCTATCTTATCCAATAACGCCATTCCTGGATGCAACGTCCGGTGTAGTTTCTCCGCGCTTACTGGATAGGAATAGAAAAGACATGTATGTTGCCGCCTGGACTGCCTCCTTCCAGCAGCAATTAGCTGCTGGAGTAGTTGGGACAGCTACTTATCTGGGGAACAAAGGCACCGATCTGCTTACGACTACTTACGTCAACGTTCTCGACCCAGTAACGCGCTTGCGACTGTACCCTGCGTTCGGCGTGGTTGCATGGAGAGGGAATACCGGAAACAGTACGTTCCACGGTCTTCAATATAACGTGCGGCGGGAATTCAAGACTGGTTGGCTGCTTACAGCAAACTACATGTGGTCCCATTCGATCAATGACGGGAGTATCGGAGGCGGCGAGTCAGATACGGTTCAGGACGTGTTTTGCCGGGCCTGCGACAAAGCGAGCAGTGACGACGACGCACGGCAGGTCTTCAATATGTCGGCTGTGTATCAATTGCCGTTTGGCGCGGGCCGTCGCTTTCTTACCAGTCCCGGGCTTGTTCGCACGGTAATTGGCGGTTGGGAGTTGAGCGGGATTGGAACGGCAAGGACCGGCTTACCCGTGAACATCACGATCAATCGGTCGAACTCGGTCGTTCCGGGCGGATATAGCGTGTCAGGCTCAGAGCGACCTAACCTCAACGCAGGCATTCCAGTCGTGCCCTTGAATCAAACACCGGATAATTGGATTAATCCAGCAGCCTTCTCCAGTCCCCTGGCCAGAACATTTGGGAATCTCGGTCGAAATGCTCTTTCGGGACCCGGCTTATGGCAGGCAGATCTCGCCTTGGCCAAGGGAGTGTCGCTGACCGAGGGCTTGGGTCTTCAATTGAGAGCCGAGATGTTCAACGTCTTTAATCGTGCTCAATATGGCCAGCCCAATGCCAATCTGTCCACTCCGGGAAACTTTGGCGTGATTACAACGACCGTCAATGAGGGAGCAACCGGCGGCGCCACGCCGCGGCAGATACAACTTGGGTTGCGGATCCTGTTCTAACCTTCCTACCGCAACTCCGACTTACACGTAAGGATTTCTAACTTTGGTGCACAGTAGCTGAACGTGTCGCCCGAAGTCATGCTGATTCACATCCCGGTCTGAAATTCGTTCTTGAATGTTAGTCACTCTGTAACATTCATTTGTAATTCTCTGAGAGTAGGAGGGATAATCGTTGAGAACGAATAGCTGGAGCAAGACCGTTTGTGCTTGTAGCGCGGCTACGCTGATGGTGCTTCAACCGATGGTGGCAAACGGCGCAAGCATCCAGAAATTGGTTGAGGTTGGGCCGAGATCGGGCGACGTGGTCAGCCGCTTCGTAGTAGATGTAGAAAAAGAGAGCCCGCTCTCTCGAGCGCAGAAGATAAAACTTCTTCGAGAAAAAGTTAAATACGTCTTCGTACTGTTCCAGGAAAACCGGTCGTTTGATTTTCACTTTGGCAGTTACCCGGGCGCCGTCGGACTTTACTCCCAACCACCAAAAGATACCCCTGGTTTTTATCAGCCCTTTGTGACTACGGAGGGAAAGATCACCACGATTACGCCCTTCAAGATTCCGGCCAGCGTGACGGACGTGAAAGGCAATACCGTGCCACTGTACCCGGCTGATACCGCTTCAGTCGATCACTCGCACAGCGGTATCGACCGCAAGCTCGACTTCGCATCGGATGGAGTAGCCCGGAACGATCAATACTCGCTGGATGAGGAAGGCGTCACGATCGTCGATGGCAAGCCTTCGGCGGTTCCGTCGCTTGAGCGTGAGCAATTCGGTGAACTCGTAATGTCGCACATTGACTGCGACACGATTCCTTTCCTCTGGAATTATGCGGATCGCTTCGTGCTTTACGATAACTTCTTCGATACCGTAATTGGACCTTCGACGCCAAACGCACTTGCCATGATCAGCGGCCAGTCGGGCGAGACGCAATGGGTGAAGTACCCGCAGCTTGGCAACAACGTTACGACCACCAACGGATCGCTACCGGTCGTCGGTGATCCGGATCCTTACTGGGGATCTTCCCTGGATCTGTTCAGCAACCCGCAGCAGCCTGAACCCGGCCGCACCAGTAATCCGGCGGCAAATCTCACGTACGCCAGCTTGCCCCTCTCATTCATGGGAATGGACATCCAGACTACGACACAGTCAGACTACAACCCGGCCTTCGATTTAGTGGATGTGCAGAATGATATCCAAAAGATCGCGAGCGACAATGTAACTCCAGTGAACTGGGGTTGGTACCAGCAAGGTTACGATCATGAGCCAACCGATGGAAAAGGTCCTGCCACAAACAACGACTACATCGCTCACCATAACGGCCCACAGTACTTCGGCTACATCTCCAACAATCCACAAGTGTCGAAGCACTTACACGGTCTGGGCGACTTCTATAAGGATGTAAACGCCCACAAGCTTTCCTCAGCCGGCGGTGTGTTCTACGTGCGCGGAGGGTACAACAACCTTGACGGTTTGACTCCGGTCGATCCGAACCGTAAGCTTGCCACGGTTTATAACGGCGACGATGATCATCCCGGCTACTCCGACGCGCAGATCAGTGAGGCGCTTCTGGCGGACGAAATCAACACCATTGCCAAGAGCCCATATTGGAAGGAAAGCGCCATTTTCATCACCTACGACGAGACAGACGGGCTGTATGATCATACGTCGCCCGTTGTCCGCTCCTACGATCCGGAAAAGAACCCGCTGGAGCAGGGGCCTCGCATCCCGGCTCTTCTGATCTCTCCCTACTCATCCGTTCACGTCATCTCCCACGAGCGCGCCGAGCACAGTTCGATCATCAAGTTCATCAACGAGATGTTTGGATTGACGCCGCTGGCTGATCTGCCTGACGAAGCCAGCGCCCGCGAGCAGGGAAAGAAGCTCTTCGGACAGTCTGAACTTGGACCTGCGGATGACAAAGTAGCTGGAGTAGGAGATCTGCTGTCAGGCTTCGACAACAACCGGCTACTGGGATTGGAGCCCATATTGCCGGCCAATTACGCGATGATCCCGCAGGCGCAAGTCACATCGCTTCCACACTTCGGCGGCAACGGTTGCCGGGTGTTGCAGATCGTTCCTACGGACTTCGGGAAAGAGCAGCCAGTACCGGCCGATTTCAATCCTCGTCCGGATACAAACCCCGGCATTCCCGCGTCGGGCAGTTGGACGCCTTGATCCAAAGGGCAGATTCGACAGATGAAGCAAGGGGGTCAGATTGCCTGATCCCCTTCTTCTTTGAACAGTGAGATGGAAATTAGAATGGGAAAAAAGGTTTTTCGGATAATTGTCGTTTGCCTGGCCTGTGTTTCTTCAGCCTGGGCCGGAGCGATGCTCGATAAGGTGAAATCAACGCGGGTGCTGAGTTGCGGAATTATCAAAGAAGAGCCCGATTACACAAAGCTTGATGCGCACGGCAACCGTGCAGCTTTCGACGCGGACCTTTGTAAGGCGGTGGGAGCGGCGGTTCTCGGTGAGGGAGCGCGCTTGACTCTTAGCGCTTATCCAGATGAGGCGAGCGGGTTGAAGGCGCTGCGAGCAGGCGAGATTGCCTTGTTGTCTACCGCCACTCCCAGTTTTGGCAACTTGTCGGCGGGAAGCGGAATCGGTTTCGCTCGCACACTCATTTTTGACGGCCAAGGTTTCTTAGTTTCAAAAAGCCTCCACATAAGTAGCGCAAATCAACTTAGTGGCAAGAAGATCTGCTTTCTCGCGGAGACTGAAGTGGAGGAGAATCTTCACAACTGGGTGAAGCGGGAGAAGATCGACTTTGTGCCTTTTCCGTTTCAGGAAGAGGGAGAGATGGCGGCTGCGTTTGTAACCGGTAATTGTTCTGCCATGGCAGGCGACACGACGCACCTTGCTTTCACCAGGGCATTATTCAAGAGCCGCGCGCAAGACTTCGAGATCTTAGGCGACACCATTGCGCTTGATCCTCTCGCACCGGCTTATCTTAGCAGCGATACCCAATGGGCTGCGATCGTCAACTCGACTGTCGAGGTCCTGATCAAATCAGAAGAGCTTGCAGTCCAGGCACGCAGTGCGGGTCAAATGACCAACTGTCCTGATCGCGATGTTCGGAGATTGCTTGGGTTAGAGGCCGGCATAGGGCGCACCGTCGGACTGGACGATCAGTGGGCGATGCGGGTCATCAAGACAGTCGGAAATTATGGGGAGATGTTCGATCGTGACCTCGGACAGGGGTCGCCATTGAAGATGTCTCGCGGTCTGAACTCGTTATGGAGTAACGGAGGGATGCTTTACGATGCGCCGTTCCGGTTCGAATAAGCATTACTCCGCCTAGGGCCCCAAATTCCACTAGTAGCCCTGTCGCAGAGAGATTGTCAGCACAGAGTTGGGACAGTCAACTCTGTCCATGCGCGACGCACTCCGCCACGAACGCGGAGCTTTGTGGCGCTTGGGACAGAGGCGCCAGTCCCTGCTCTGCGAAGCGACGCTAACGGATTCGATGCGACAGCTCACCCCGGGCGTCTGGTAAGGATCCGCGAACGCTACAATACGTAAAGTCCCAGCCGGGCCCTTAGCTCAGCGGTTAGAGCAGAGGACTCATAATCCTTTGGTCGTAGGTTCAAATCCTACAGGGCCCACTAGTAAAGTCAATGAGTTGCGGGTTACTGCACAATACAAGTAGGAGTGACACAGGGGACTTTACAGGGGAAGACCCCTAATGTTGGTGCGGTTCTGGACCGCAGACTGACTCCGAAAACCGCCTCGCGTTTCGCCCTCATGCGAACGTGGCTGAAGCGTTCCAGCAGGGCCCGGCTCATGTAACCCATAAGAGCGAGCGTTGTGCTTTCCGGTACTCCTGCACGGAGCATTCTCACACCGGTAGGGTTGAGAACCGGAGCAAGCGAAAATATTGCCTTGCAGTACAAGGTGCGTCATGCGTCACCGTCCCGCCAGAATGTCAAGCTGAGAAATGGCCCGGAGATCAGTTGCCTGTCTCGTCTTCCCTGGCCTGATTACTTCGGGCCGCGGACCGGATTCGACAGTTACGTCCTGAGATCACGTGGCTGTCCGGCATCGTGCAACGGCTCTCAAAGATCAGGGGCGACCAAGTGTTAATTAAAGGTGCGCGAGACCGCCCCGTAAGTTATTGTTCGATGTTGCCGTAAATCCAGTTCTGATCCGGCGTGCTCAACCGGTAATGCACCAGCAATGCGTCGCTGTCCTGCCACGTCGAAGTCTGCGTGTTGTACAGAGCGAGTACGATCTGGATGCACCCCCACGCGTTGCCAAGCCAGGGCACGCCATTGGCGAGGGCCTGAATCGGGACCACCGCTTCTACCCGTCCCGTTGCCGGATCCCATTGCGGTTCGACCGCGGTCTGAACCGGGGCTTCGCTACTCCACACGCCCCCTGACGTGCGGCGGCGGTTATAGGCGTTGTCGCTGCTGTGACGCTCGAGAAAGTAAGTCATCGGACGGCGTAGCGATTGCCCGGCGATACCGAGGTTAGTAACCGGCGCTTGCGGATCCGCAAAGTCCTGGCTATATACGTTGAGAGCGAAGAGCGGATTCTGGTCGAATGCCGGAAAGCTTCCGGCAACATTATCGACCCTGATGTACAAAGTCGAGTAATCGTTTGTAATGTAGACACGCTTAATGCGACCCTCAGCGGGGGAAGCCGTCGCTTTCTGCGGTCCGATAAAGTAAGGGACGTCAGTCCACTCGGACGCGGTATCTATCGCTCCGGCGCCAATCGACAAGGTCTTGGCCGCGCCGGCATTGTACACGGGAGGAATCACTCCCAATGAGTATTGGCCCTGGTAGATAAGCGCCGCCATGATGAAAGCGGACCCCGTCAACGGCTCGCACATTGAACTCGGCAGCGGTTGTTTGGTGACATTCGATACCGCTTCACCCGATGGCATGTAACCCTTGCCTGAGATCCCAACGAACCATTGAAGTCTTGCCAAAGCGGTCGCCATATCGCCAGCCAGGATTTCGTACACCGCTACCCAGAGACTCATCTGCGGCCAGGACGGTTCCGGGCCAAGCGCTTCGTTGCCACCAGGGCTCCAGGCACCTGTGTAATAGAAAACATCTTCGGGATAGCGCGCCACTCCGTAGGTTTGTTGAGTGCATGCCTCCAAGACTGTTGCGACGTGGCTGGCGCTGCGCTTCGATTGCGGATCCATGGCGCCGAGCGTGATCAGGACATCGGAGGATGAATCGATTAACGTTCGCTCTGTATTGTCTGCCTTCACCGCCCGGTTGTAGTAGGCGAGTGGATTCCACGTACCCGGCGGGTACCAGTTGCATGGGCGTTGCAGAGAGGTCATGATCGAAGCAGGTCCGCCCGCGTACCAATCGGAGAGTCCGGTGTTGCCAAGGATCTCAGCCAGGCACTGAGCTGCATACAAGCCAACCACCTACCATGCCAGCGTGTAGCTGTTGTGTTCCAGCGATGTATCTTCTTCCCAAATGCTATAGTCGGCTTTGCCGAATCCGTTCGGAGCGATATTGGCCAGGATCCAATCCGCCGCCTTCTTGACGTTGGGCCAAAGGTCATTCAAGAAGGTTGAATCGGCAGTGAATGTGTAATGCCGGTAGACACTATAGATGAACGTTCCGATGGAGTCGAACTCGGGTTCAACAAAAGGGACGTAACTGCTGTCCCAGGTATCGTAAGTCGTCTTCCAGGTTCCGTCATCGGACTGCACTCCGGCTAGCCAACGGATGTGCTTCTCGGCTTCGGCGTGGTGCCCCGCGGCGTCCAGTGCAATGGATGTAACCCCGCTGTCGCGCACCCAGTTCTTATAACCGTAGGCGAAGGGATTCGTAGTCGCCGCGAACGAACCCGATACCGGATTCTGCACATTCTTGATCACGAACAGCGCGCGCTCGAACATATTGTTCAGGCCGGCATCCGCGAAGTTGACGCGCGTCCCTTGATTGCCGTTCGTTAGCCAATTGGTGTAGGCAGTCGCGGTCGTGCTGAACCAGGCGTCCCCTGAGTAGGAGCGGGCGGCCGTAATAGCACTGTTGGCATCGCTCTGAGTTTCACAAACCCCGAGGTAGAAACATAGTTTTTGCGTCTGGCCGGGAGCCACGGTGATTCGCTTATTAAAGGAGAGGTCGACATCCGCAGCCCGGACATCTTGATTGTTTCTGAGTGTTCCGCTGGCATCGAAGCAGCACCATCCGCAGGCAGTCGGACTGGCCAGGTTGGTATCGGCGTCGTTCGCCACTTGGTGACCGTCCATTGCCTGCAGTGCCCCTAGGAAAACGAATAGCTGGCCCGAAGCGGTCATGTCAGCGAGCATGACGTTGTTGGTTGCGTCGAACCAGGCATGTACATTCTGAGAATGGTCCAGGTTATTCAGGTGCACCATATCAAGCACGTTGAAGATGATGCTGGAGTTAGTGGGATTGGTCAGGGTGTAGCGGACGACCAGGAAGGGTTGGCTCGGCGGTGCTACAAAACTGCGGGAGATCTGCAAACGCGGCTGAACCGCTGCACCGTTGTAGGTCAGGTAATTGGTTGTGAGCGTTCCGGCTTTGTCCGGTGCATTCTCAAACCACGCTTCCGAATCAAAGTGCTCGACCTGCGTGAACTTGGCATTGTTCGATTCGTCGCGGAAAAAGCCGGTGTAATCAACAATCTGGTTAACGGTGCGGCGTGGGAGAGAACCGCGCAGATAGCGCAGTTCACCCAATCGGGGACCGGCGACATTCGTGTCGAGCTGCGTAAGCTTACTTGCTTTCCAGATTCCGACCAGGTCTTTCCAGTTGGAGATATAGAGCGCGGTCGGCGATGTATTAGAAGGTTGTGTCGGATTCATGGTTAACCTGTGCCTAATTGGAAGGTGTCGGCGCCGGAGTGGGCGCCTGGTCTCAATGCGCTATGCCATGCGCATCGAAGGCGGCGATCGCTGTTTCAGCCCGCCATCTGACAAAATCATTTTCGTCGTGATCCCGAATCTGCTCCAGAAGGGGCCGGAATTGCGGCCAGGCCGGGTAGCCGGTGGCAAGCAACGCAAACTGCCGAACGCGTGGGCTGCTGTCCGAGAGCATCTTGTCGAATGCCTCGAATATCCCCGGGTCGAACTTGGGCCCCGCGACAATCGCGAGCATTGCCGTCAGTCTGACCTTCTGATCCTCCGTGAGCGGATGACCAAGTTGATCAAGGATGCCTTCTCGCGACATCACCCACCCAGATTCTGCGAACTCGGCGTTCAGACTCGTCTCGTCAGATCCGACCCATGCCAAGTAGGGCTGGTCCAGGATGCTGTCTTCGACGTAATGAAATTGGTTAACGCGGTCGGGCGTGCTCCAGATCACTTCGAGTGGATTGGTATCGCTGGCCTCAATCTTGTCCACGAAAACGAGTCCCCACGAACTCGCTGCATCACTGATTGCGCTCAGGGTGATTCCCGCATTAAGCGGCATTTTGATCATTCAATTGCGTCCTTATTCATGAGTCTAAGTGCCGCCGCCTAGCAAGGCTTTTGCAGCCTCACGCGTAAGCTTCCGCACTTGATCGATCGGCGGAAAGTCTTTGCCCTTGATACGGGACATCACGTACATGACAATAGCTTGGATATCGCGATCTCGAACGCTTTGCCGCTGAGACAGCGTTCCCCGTGACGCCCCTGCGGTGGCTGGGAGTTGAAAGCCCAGATCCTGGCGGACGCCGCGCAGTGGAGCTGGTGCAGGAGCAGATGAATGAGAGAAGAATCCGCCGGGTTGTGTTCGTCGCCCGATTGATGTCCACGTTCGCGGATGGAATGGGCCGCGTTCGTAAAGACTTGTTGGAACTTCAGCTGTCCCTGTTCGACAAGATGAAGGTTTGACGAAAGTGTCACGATGGCACGGGTCGCGCCTGATCTCTTGCCCGACCAGCGTTTTGAAGCCCCCGATCCAGCCCGCTTGCGCACGCATATTGGGGGGCAAATTGCCACCCGCTAGAACTTCGCGCATGGCCCCTGCGGTTGCAGAATCGCTTTTCCCAGTGCCGCCAATGTATTAGCTACAGCAGGGTATCTGCCTATATCGATTCCAGTGCCGGCCGGGGTAGCCCCAAAGACCTCACCCTCGATTCGGCGACGCATCGGGTTTGCAAGCATCTTTCCTTGCAGATCGGGGTTGCCGCCCTGACTAACGTCGAAGATCCGTGTGTTGCGTTGTCCGGGTGGCAGTGCCTGTTCCATTGTGCGTGCCACTGCGCCAACGCCGCCGCCTACCGGCACGATGTGCGGATCCCCGGCAACTCCTGATCCAACTAGCGGCTGCGGCTTGATAGCATCGTACTCGGCGTCTGCGACTTGGCGGATTGCGATAAGAATCTGTGATTCATTCTTACCAATGAGCTCCTCGGCTGACGGATTGATGGTGCCACGCAGGTACCAGTCTCCGTCCTTGTTGACCGCCTCCAGGCTGGTGAAAGCGTAACGAACGCGAACTCCTGCGACGAGTTGCGAAATCGTGCCCGCGTTGAGTGAACCTGCGCCGCCCGCTCGCACCGCCAGTTTAGCCGCGCGCATACCCAGCCGCAGCCGCTCACCGGGATCCTGCGGCACTCCAACTTGCGCGACGAACCGGCCGGCCTTGCGGGCCATCGCAACGATCCAATCGATGATGCGGTCGCGAGCACGCATGATCGGGTCGCGAACTTTGTTGATGATGTTGATCACCGCGTCACTGACTTTGCCCAGGCCAACCAAGCGGGCTAGACAGCTGATGACCAAGACCAGCAGGCCGGCCATTGTCTGCTCGACTTTGTTGGCCGCGTTGGCTATATTCCCGGAAGCAATTGCGGCGATGGAGTCGATGAACGCCATCGCAACCTTAGCAATCTGTTGTAGGCGTTCTACAAAAAACATGACCGTGTTGTATGTCGCGATGATCGCTTGAATGAAGGCGCCCGCCGGATTCAAGCTGGTAACCAACTTCTGGATGGCCGCCGTGATGATCCGTTCTTTGACAAACGAGATCACCTGCTCCATCACCATCTCCTTTAAGTTGCCGATCTCCTCTTTGATCTTTTCCCACGCCGCAGCTGGGCCATCTCTTACCAGCGTCACGACAATGTCGAAGCCGGTTTCCATCGCCTTCACGGCCGTTTCACCAACTACGGAAACCAGCTTCACTCGGAGCTGCTGCCAGGTAAGGCCGAGTACGCTCAGAACGAACTTGATGATCTCGCGGATCTCGAAGGCCTGCGGAATGTAAATTCCGGCGCCTGCCATGGTTCCGGTCAACCATTGGATCAGCGCGTTTCGGAGGTGCGAAAGGAAATTCGACCCGAATTGATTGAAGCCCTGCTTGCCAGCGCGCACCAGGTTCCCGACGAAGCCCATCGGGTCCTTGATGATGGTGTTGAAAGCTCCCGCCGCCTTGCGTATATACGGCATCACGCCCGGGGCAACCACCTCGACGATGATCTGCAAGAGGCTCAAAACCTGCTTCAATGCCCAGGACAAGAACTTTCCGGCAAAGTTGGCAAAGACGCGGCCGAGCTTAATAAAAGCGGATGGCAGCACCAGGAAATCGGAGAACTCCAGATCGCTTAATGCCTGCATAAACAGACCGGGGATCTGGCGTACGAAGCCGAGCAACTCGAGCAGCGCATTCTGGAACCACGCCCACGCGCGGTCGATCGCGTGCCCGCGTTTAATGTTTTCCCAGACCTCTTCCTGGCCAATCAGCTTCATGAAGCCGCCGATCAGGGTCTCAGCATTGCGCGGAACGGGCTCGCCGGTGACCGGATCCTCGCCCATCACTGCCTTCAGCAGGTCGTAACCGGATGTTTTCGCAGCCAAAGCGGCCAATGGCTTGAGGACAGCTTCGCGAACGAAGCGCAGGATTCCGGTGACTACCGACTTGCCGAGATCGATGATGCGTCCGATCGGATCGGTGAAGATCCGCTTCGCACGATCCCATACGTCGCCGGGGTGCAAGATGTCGCTCAGATGTAGCGAATCCAGGAAAGCGTCGATGGCAGCCCGGATTGCAGACCCGCTGATGCCCAGGGCGCTGATTTGCGGATCGATCCAGGCGGCTACCTTGTCGAATACCCCGTAGCGATCCAGAACCTGGCTGATGATGCCGCCCAACGGGATCAACTCAACGAGAGCCCGCAGGATGTTCGCCGTCGTGCGTTCAACCTTGCTCATGTTGATCGGGTTGATCCCGATGACGAGGGTGAACATGCGGTAGCCCGGGATCATGTTCGCTTTATCGGCGAAGTAGTCGAGGACATCGCTGAGGCCCAAACGCTGAACTCGTGGGCCGGCAGTGCGTTCATTGACGTGGAACTGCTCGCCTCTTGCGGCGGCACCGCCGGCTCGATGAGCTTCGTTCTCAAAACGGTCGGCAGCTGGGGCGGACCAGCCTTGCGCTATCACCGGACCGCCGCGTTGCTGAATCGTATGCGCGACTTCATGGCCCATCAGCATGGGGTCGTGCGCGCTTTCCCCCCGATTGAGGAAGATCGCGTTGCCATACGTCAAGGCGCGCGCGGAAAGGCCGCCTGCCACTCCGTGCGCCCGCGAATCGTTGTGCACGCGAACCGAACTGAGACTTGTCCCAAAACTGCGCTCCAGCGAAGACAGCAATCCGGGCTGCAGCGGGTTGCCGCCGAGGAACAGAGGCGACTCAGAAGTATCGCGGTACGGTTCGGCCCCTGTGTGCGCAGGCGCTGTTGCCGGTTGCTTGCCGGAACTCTTGTGTTCCTTCGTCGGGCCTTGAACCGCCAGCGCCATAGGTGACTAAACCGCCTGCAGCGGGAGCGGCTTCCAGAGCCCGTCCGGTAGATGCCGGCCCAGCTTGCGATATTCGGCCGCCAGTGCATGACAGACATCTTGCCCCTCA
>CBAAAA010000008.1:0-24080 GCA_964658695.1 uncultured Solirubrobacteraceae bacterium
CGGTCCGTGCTCGGAAGGTTCTATGGGTTCTACGTGACATGGGAGGAGGAGTTGAGGCCGTGGACGTCAAAACTCGGCGCGCAAGGAGCGGCTCTGCACCCCAAGTTGCCTGATCTGATCCGCGATCTGGATTTTCTGGAGATCAGCCGGGATTCCATGCGAGTTTGTCCGGCTGTGCCCGCCTGCGAAAGTATTCCGCAGGCGATTGGAAGTCTGTATGTTCGCGAAGGATCCGCGCTCGGGGGACAGTACATCTCGCGGCAGTTAGAGAGCAGGCTGGGATTCGCAAACGGGGCCGGTTATCAATTTTTCTCCAGCGGGGGACGCAGCGTAGGCCCTGAGTGGCGCGCTTTTCAGAAGCTGATGCTGGAGCATTCCTCAGCTGAGAACGACCAGGCGATGATTGAGTCCGCCCGAAGAGTTTTCGAATCGATCCGGGTCTGGCTTTGCGAGAGAACTTAATTGCCGGGAGCTTTCTTGCGGGCTTCTTCCTGGCGCCGATGGAATTCCTTTTCCTGAAGAAGCTCCATGCGGAAATGGACGCCGGCTTGAACCATCCCAAGAACCAGAGTTTTCGTGTCGGGATTTAGTTGGGCGGTGTAGGGGCCGTCCTTGTTATTGAATTCGTCGAGGAACAGGATGTTACTTCCGGCGACCTGGTAAGAGCCGCCTCGATCGACGGTGTCGCTATGGACCTTCACACTTTTCTTGAAGGTCATATCGGGCCGGAAGAGCAGATTACCCCGGCAAGCGCCAGGAGTTTTGGGATCAAAGCAAACGTGCTGGGTTTCGAATCCGTTGTCGGAGTCGGTGATGGTCATGTATTCCCATCCGCCCGGATCCTGGAGCAAGGTGAGTTCGTCCTGAGTCAGAGCACCGGCAGTGAACACGACGAGCAGCAGGAGTGCGGGAAATCTGACCACGCAAGGCAAGTTTAGCAGCGAAAGGGCCAGTAGGAAAGGGTGAAGGGCGGCAGCCAGGGGAAATGGGCTGTTATGGTAGCATCGGCTCATGCGGGCGAGGTTAATCCCAGGAGCTCCTGATTGCTTCGTTTCCTGACGACCTGGATTGGGTCGTTTCAGGAGTTTATCCTGCTCACAGGCCGAGCCTTCACAAACGTTCTGCGAAGGCCGCATTACTACGATGACGTTCTTATACAGATGGATGTCATTGGATTCGGCAGCATCCCAATCGTTTTATTAACCGGAATTTTCAGCGGCGCGATTATTGCGCTTCAAATGGCGCGCGCACTGAACACTTATGGCGCGAGCAGCCAGGTAGGGTCGATCGTTGCACTGACGCTGGTGCGTGAACTTGGCCCGGTGCTGACGGCGCTGCTAGTGACGGGGCGGAACGCATCCGGGATTGCGAGTGAACTCGGCTCGATGAAGGTGACCGAGCAGATCGACGCGATGCGGGCGCTAGGCACGGACCCGGTGCAGAAGCTGGTGACACCGCGATTGATTGCAACGGCGATCATGCTGCCTTGCCTGACTGTAGTGTCGGATGCTTTCGGACTCTTCGGGGCGTACCTGGTCTCGGTGCCATTGCTGAAGATTATTTCGGCTTCGCAGTATTGGTCTACCTCCTATCAGGCGCTGGTGATGAACGATCTGGCGCAAGGGCTTTTGAAGCCGCTGATTTTCGGGATGATTATTGCGCTGGTGGGCTGTTTTTACGGGCTTCGCACGACGGGCGGTACACAGGGCGTTGGCCGCGCAACGACGCACGCGGTAGTGGCGGCCTCTATCTGGATCTTCTTCGTTACGTTCCTGATCGACAAGATCTTCGTCAATCTTTGAGGGGCAGATGGCGGAAGCAGCGGACAGCAAGCCGATTATCGAGATGAAAGACGCGAGCCTGAAGTTCGGTGAGAACTGGGGTTTGAAAAACGTCTCGTTCGACCTTCACCCCGGAGAGACCTTTATCATCTTTGGGGCTGCGGGAAGTGGAAAGACGACGCTGCTGAAAGCGGTCATTGGTCTGGTGAAAGTGGATAGCGGCGATATCAAGCTGTTTGGCGAGGATGTCACACGCATGGATGACCGCGACTTTTTCGCCTTGCGCAGCCGGGTGGGGATTCTGTTCCAGGAAGGCGGACTGTTCGACTCGCTGCTGGTGGGAGAGAACGTGGAGTATCCGCTGCTGAACCAGGCGTCGAATGCGAACGGCGGCAAAGCGCTGGATGAGAAAGACGTGGACTGCCGGGTACGGGAAACGCTGCGATTTGTGGAACTCGAGCAGACGATGGACCAGGCGCCGAGTGAACTTTCCGGAGGCATGAGGCGGCGAGTGGGGATCGCGCGGGCGATTGTCACGAATCCGCCGCTGGTGCTTTACGATTCGCCGACCGCGGGGCTGGATCCGATTACGGCGAATACGATTATGTCGTTGATTGCCAAACAGCGGGACGTGCAGAATACGGCGTCGCTGCTGGTGTCGCATCGTTACCAGGACGGCGAGATTATGTCGGGTTTCAAGTACGATCCAGAGAAAAAAGAGATGGTGCGGCTGAGCGAAGCAGACCAGATCAGCGGCGCCAACGGGACCAGGTTTGTAGTGATGCGCGGAGGCGAAATTGTCTTCTTCGGCACGCGGCATGAGTTAGAAGCATCGGATGACAAGTACGTGAAGAGGTTTGTCAGACACGAGGGGTAGCGTATGGCGGATAAAACAAAGAGTCAATTAGCGCAGTTGCGAGTAGGAATTCTTGGCATCGTGGCGCTTTTCTTTATCACGCTGCTTATTTTCCTGCTGACCGGTGGATCCGGTTGGTTTAAGAAAGAGGTTCCACTGACGGCTTACACGGCGGATGCGAGCGGGCTGACGAAGGGTTCTCCGGTGCGAATCAATGGCATCACGGCGGGAAAGGTCAATTCGGTCGGGCTGTCCGGAGAGACGATTCCAAAGCGAGTGATCAAGATCGATTTCGAGGTGGACCAGGACATGCTGAAGCAGATCCCGGTGGATTCTGTGGGATCGGTCGGCTCCGACAATCTCTTGGGGAGCACGAAGTTCTTCGACATCACGAAGGGCGTGAAGCCGGAGACGATACAGGCCGGAGCGACATTACGGAGCGAAGATACGCAGCAGTTCGATCAACTGGTGAAGCAAGGCTTTGGGGTGCTGGATTCCGCACAGGGCATTCTGGTGAAGATTCAAGACCTGGTCGGGCAGATTGAGAATGGTCAGGGGACGATTGGGAAACTACTGGTAGATCCGAGTTTGTATAACAGTGTGGAAGCGACGGTGCTGCAGTTACAGCAGCTTTCGACGAGTTTGAACTCACGCACCGGCACCATCGGTCACCTGATTAACGACGACACGCTTTACACCCAGGTACAAACGATTGTCGCCCGTGTGGATACGATGACGCAGGCTTTGCAGCAGGGCCAGGGGACAGCGGGCATGCTGCTGACGGACAAGAAGCTATATGACAACCTGAATCACTCAGTGACGCAGTTGGACACAATTCTTGCGAACCTGAATGCCGGTAAGGGCACGGCGGGACAGCTGATCGTGAGCGACAAGATTGCGAACCAACTGTCTGCGACGCTTACTAACGTGAACACGACGATCGACAAGGTGAACTCCGGGCAGGGCACGGTGGGACAGTTGATGGTCAATCCGCAGCTGTACGACAATCTGACTGGTTCGACGCGCGAGTTACAGGAGTTACTCAAGGCGTTTCGCGCCAATCCTAAGAAGTATCTCAGCATCAAGCTGCATATCTTTTAGTGATTTGTCCCTGTGCTTCGGCAACGACGCTAACGGACTCGATGCGAGAGGCCACTAGTTGAAACGGCTGATCATCAATGCGGACGATTTCGGATTCACGCGAGATGTGAATGCGGGGATCGTGCATACGCACCGCCGCGGCGTGCTGACCTCGACGACGTTGATGGCCAATGGCGAGGCGTTTGAGGATGCGGTGAGGTTGGCGCGCGAGACTCCGAGTTTAGATGTTGGTGGCCATATGGTGCTGATTCAGGGACGCTCGCTGGTGAGCGGGAAACCGTTTCCGGAGAAGTTGCGGGATACGATCGCGGCGATTGCCACCAGGCAGATGGATCCCTATCAGGAACTGCGGGCGCAGGTGCAAAAGATGGCCGATGCGGGAATCGAGTTAACGCATCTTGATTCTCACAAGCATACGCACATTGCGCCGAAGGTCTTCCGGGCAGTGGTGAGGCTGGCACATGAGTTCGGGATCCCGTATGTGAGGCTGCCGTTGGATACGACAATTCCGCTGCCCGAAGTTAGTTTAAACCTGATTCGGAGTTACTATAAGCGGCTGGCCCGAGCATATGACATACGGATGACGGATTACTTTATGGGATTCCGGCTGACTGGTTATCTGAATGAAGAAACGTTCGCTGCGGCGCTGGAGTTAGTTCGGGAGGGGACGACGGAGTTTATGTGTCATCCCGGGTTTCTGGGGGATGAGTTACGGGAAGCGGCGACGCGACTGAAGGAGACGCGGGTGGAGGAGTTGAAGGCGCTGGCGTCTCCCAGGACTCGCGAGGTGATGAAGGAGCGCGGGATCGAATTGGGGACTTTTCGAACGGCTAGCGCTCTGGGAGGATAATTGGGGAATGTCAAGCGCCCGAAACATTTCCACCGTCGTCGAAGCGCCTCCAAAGCTGATTTATGCGGAGTTCGGGCGGAGACTAATTATAGTTCCGGATGAGGGTGAGGATACGGGCGCTCTTTTTGAGCAAGTCTGCTCGACTTTTGAGACTTCAAAAATTGAGCAGGACTCCGAGGGAAACGTTTCCATCATGGCTCCGACAGGGACCGAATCGTCCTATCAGAATAATCACCTGAATAGCCAACTTCTTTCGTGGGCGATCGAAGATGAGCGCGGTAAGGCTTTCGATTCAAACGCCTTGTTTATTTTGCCAGACGGATCGAGGCTGGGACCTGATGGTTGTTGGGTTAGCGACGAGCGATTAGCTATGCTCTCGAAGGAGCAACGCCGACAGTTTTCGCCCGTGGTTCCGGAATTTGTGATTGAGTTGAAGTCGCCAAGCGATCGACTTACTAAATTGAAAGAAAAGATGGAGAAGTGGCTACGCAACGGCGTGTCGCTGGCATGGATGATTGACCCGGAAAAACGGTATTCGCTGGTTTACCGGCAGGGAGTTGACGAGCCGGAGACGATTCGAGAGCCTGTTCTCAATGGGGAAGGTCCGGTGGCGGGTTTCAGGCTGGATCTGGAGCCTATCTGGAAGGGGCTCGATCTTGACTGATTATCTTGACCACTTCGGTGTCAGGCTTGGTCCAGGCGGCCGTTCCTTCATGGGATAACTTACGCGTCTTGTCATCCCAACGAAGCGTTGTAATGCTGCTTTGACCCGCTTCGTATTCATAGGTCCTGCCATCATCGCTGTAGAGCGTAAATGTGCCGTCGGCGCCGGGATAGACTCGCACGCTGGCGATGCTCTGCGTTTGCGCGGTGCTGGAGATCTGTTCGCCCGTTGGCACGATAGAACCTGCGCGCACAAACAGCGGCAGCGTATCGATTGGCGCCTGCACATCGACGGTCTGTCCGCCATGCACCTGTTCATTCGTCCAGTAGTTGTACCAATCCGTTCCGGCAGGCAGATAGACGCGTCGCGTTACGGCGCCTTGCTCAGTAACAGGCGCGACCAGGAATGCCGGACCGAACATATACTCATCTCCAATGTCAGTTACGTTGGGATCGCTCGGGAAATCCATCCATAGCGCCCTCATATACGGTGCGCCGGATGCGTAAGTGCGATACCCCAGGGAGTAAATGTAAGGAAGCAGCTGGTAGCGAAGACGAAGATACTTCTCTAAGATCGGCTCAGCCTGCTTGCCGTAAGACCAGACTTCGTTGTAGCGCCGGCTGCCGTGCGTTCTGAAGTTCGGCTGGAAGGCTCCGTATTCAAACCAGCGTACATAGAGTTCCGGGTAGTCGTCATAGCCGCCCACGTTGTCTCGTGCATCTGTCGGGTCAATTAGCGGCGTGCGAGCGGGATGATGTTCCGCGGCGAGATACTGCCAACCGCCGATGTCGTTTCCCCAGTAAGCGATTCCGGACGCAGTGACATTGAGCCCGGTCGGTATCTGACGCTTTAAAGTGTCCCAGGTGGGATGTATGTCGGACGACCAGAAGATGGTGCCGTTGCGCTGCGCTCCCAGATAGAAGTCGCGCGACAGGATGAAGGCGCGCGTTTTCAGATCACGTCGAAAGCCGTCGTAGAAAGCAGCCGTATGAAGTAGCGGGTACGGGTTGAAGAAACGGGTACCGGGACCGATGTGAAAGTAGCTGCCGTTGGGCGGAAGGTCCGGCTCCGTCTCATCTGCCCAGAAAGAATCAAACCCTTTTGCGACGAAGTTCTCGCGAATCCGATCCCAATACCAGCGTGCCGCTTCGGGGTTAGTGGTATCCAAGTCAGATCCGGCCTTATCGTAGGGCAAGCCGTTGGTCGGAGTTCCGTCCGCCAGTTTTTCAAACCATCCTTTCTGCAAGAGATAGTCGTAGTAGCGGGATCCACTGGTGAAACGCGGCCAGACGCTGATCATGGTCTGAATTCCCATCTGGTGCAACTGCCGGTTCATTTCCGCAGGGTCCGGCCAGCGCGCGGGGTCCATGTCCATCTGACCCATTTTCGTGTAGTAGAACCAGTCGACCACCAGAGCGTCCAACGGAAGATTCCGCTCGCGATATCCATTGGCCACCGCCAATACCTCCGCCTGGGAGGAGTACCGCTGCTTGCATTGAATGAATCCGTAAGCGGCTTTGGGCAGCAGATGAGTTACGCCGGTAAGCTGACGGTAGCCGGCGTAGATCTCGTCCGGGGACTTGCCCGCAATCACGAAGAAAGAAACCCGATTGCCGACTTCGGAAGTCCACTTCGTCCGCTCGTTAAAGCCGAATTCGATAGAAGTCTTGGAAGGGTTGTCCCAGACGAGTCCGTAGCCGTAGTTAGTAACAACGAAGGGCATGCAGCTGCTTGGGCCTGCCGCCGCATCGTAATCGTTCCAGCAATCCACTTTGTGTCCGCGACGATCCAGGTAACCCTCCTGGTTCTGACCCAGACCGTAGTAATGCTCATCAGCTGGAGACGCAAAGATGGCAGCGACACGAAAGAACGGGAGATCGGTGTTGCGTCGATCGTGCGCCACGCCGGCGTTCCCGTCCTTGTAGTTGGGCACGGACATTCCCCAGCCCAGGAAGTGAAGAAGCGTCTTCCCGTCAGGGGTCTTGAACTCGATTCCAACGCCTGGCGCCGATCCGGTGAAGAACTTCGCGATGTCGGTCTCGGTCGGAAGCGGCTCCGGGCCGGGGCGCGGTGTTGGAACCGAAACGATCAATTGCGGCGAGCGAAGAACAGCGCCGCTGGTCCCCTCTCGATCGCTTGTCCATTCCGCGCTGGAAGGCTTGGCTACAAAGCCCAACCCTGGAGGGGCCATGGCTTGGTCCCGGTCGAGGCTCAGTGTCAAGCGGACGATGTTTGCTGCGTACGGCTCAATCCTGACGGTTGCGCCATCCCGCACCAGAGTTACTTGCCCGCGAATCAGTGCTCCAGAAAAGAAAAAGAGCACTGCCGCAAACAGTGCTCTCGGTTTTACCCTTGTATGTCGCTTTAGCATCCGGTCCAACAGACATTGGATCATGCCTTGCCGGAAAAACAAGCGATCTTTTTAGTGCATATGGCTGAACAGAAACCAAATCACGATCAAGCCGCCGGGAACGCCCAGCATCCAGGCAAATAGATATTTCATTTCTTTTCTCCTCCTGCTCCATTGAGCCAGTCGGCATTTGCAGAGCACGAAATGGACCGTTCTACTACCCGATCTCGCCTACACTGTCGTTTCAAGGACTTGCATGTTGGACAGTATCTTGGAGCGGTAAAAGTTCCAAACACCGGCTGTAATAAACTGCCATCATGCCTAAACTCTCGGGTGGCTTGGCGATTTTGTGCGCTATGGCTGCCGCAGTGGTCTCTCAGACTTCCAGTCCGCTCGCCGGCAACTGGGGATTTAATATTCCAACTCCCGACGGTCAGCGCGCGGCGTGGTTGGGCATCAGCGAAAAAAACTCCGGCCTTGATGTATGGTTCCAGCCTACTGGCGGGCACGTGATTGAAGTGAAAGATCCCAAGGTGGAAGGCACCCACTTGACCCTGGTTGTGGGTGAGGCGACGGACAAACACCCGGCCACTACCTGGCAGCTCTCAGCGGTGAACGGCAAGCTGATCGGCCATCAGGTGCAAGGCGCTAAATCCACTCCTCTGGTCGGGTTACGCGAGCCGAAACTCGACCGGCCCGAGCCCGCGGCCTGGACCTCAGCCGTCGCGCTATTCGATGGCAAAGACCTGAAGGGTTTTGAGCCGATCGGTGACACGGCCCACAATCACTGGGTGGTCAAAGACGGTCTATTGGTGAACGAGGCGCACGGCGCGAACCTGAGGACAACGCAAACGTTCAATGACTTCAAGGTGCATTTTGAAGTGAACTGTCCCGAGACCGCCAACAGCGGTTTTTATTTGCGGGGACGATATGAAGTGCAGTTAGAATATGAGACCGAAGTGAGCGAGCCGCCAGAGCGCTCCATGGGATCGATCTACGGACGCGTACCACCAACCCAGATGCTGCCTCGCACGCCGGGAAAATGGGAAACGTTCGATGTGACCTTCGTGGGCCGCAAAGTCACTGTGGTCCGTAACGGCGTGAAGGTCATCGATGACAAAACGGTGGACGGGATCACCGGTGGAGCACTGGATGCGAACGAAGGGCAGCCGGGGCCGTTCTACATCCAGGGCGATCATACGGGCGGGCTCAAGTTCCGCAATATTACGGTCTCAGTGCCGAAGAAGAGCTGACGGGATCGATTCGGTAAACCCAGGAGTCCCGGCCAGGCACTTCCTCTATCTCTCGAACGGCATTTGCGTCCGCTACGATCTGCTCAAGGGTGGATCGCAGCGCAGACTTAGTGCAAGCGGGATCCGTCGCGTTGGCGTCGCCGGCGAGAAGCAGCGCCTGACAGCGGCAGCCTCCGAAGTCGATGGCTTTCCGATCGCAGGAACGGCAAGGCTCCTGCATCCAATCTTCGCCGCGAAAGCGCTGGAAGGCGTCTGACTGCCGCCAGATCCAGCCGAGAGATTTTTCCGCGGCATTTTCGAATTGCAGGCCAGGGATAGATCCTGCCGCGTGACACGGCATAGCGCGCCCTGCCGGGTCAATCAACATCACTGCCCTGCCCCAGCCACCCATACAGGGCTTTGGATATTTGGCGTAATAGTCGGGTAGAACATAATCGATGCGCATTTTTCCACGCAGCCGTTCTTGCGCCTCAGCCACCACGGGCAAAGAACGATTCAACTGCTGGCGCGTTGGCAGAAGCTGGCTTCGATTCTTCACCGCCCAGCCGTAATACTGCACGTTGGCGATTTCGAGCTTGTCCGCCCCCAGACTTTCTGCAAAGGCGATCAACTCAGCGAGCCGGTCCAGATTACTGCGATGGACGACCAGATTCGCAGTGAAAGCAATTGGAAATTCTTTGATGAGCGCGGCGGTTTTGATCTTGTGGGCATGCGCGCGAGTGCCGCCAAAGAGGTCGCCCTGCTCCTCCTCGCTATCCTGAAAACTAAGCTGCACGTGATCGAGGCCGGCCTGCACCAGATCCGCCAGCCGATGACGAGTCAGACCCAGGCCCGAAGTGATCAGATTGACGTACAGCCCGGCCGAACGGCCTCCGGAGATGAGCGCCGGCAGGTCGTGACGCGACAGGGGCTCGCCGCCAGTCAGGTGAAGATGCCAACAGCCCAGGGCAGCCGCTTCGCGAATGATCTTAAGCCATTGATCGGTAGCCAGCTCGGTTTCCCGGCTTTGCATCTCAGTTGGATTAGAGCAGTAGACGCAATGCATCGGGCAGCGGTGCGTCACTTCCGCTATGAGTGCTTGCGGCGGGGCGATTTCGAGTGGAGCAATCATAGGAATTCAATCGCCCCCTTGGCGGCCAAGGCTTTTAGAAAGGCGAGAACGTCGGTTTCCATCTTGGCCGAATCCGCGGACGGAAACGTGATCTTCAGATCTTCGACAACCCCGGACAGAGAACGTTGTCCGTCACAGAGTTCCAGAATGCTTTTGCCCGGTCCCTGCAGCCGCAGGACGCCTTCCGGAATCAGCAGCAACGGCTCTGGACCAGAGGTCGAAAGCCTGCAGCCGCGCTTAAGTGCGGGCCGCTGGTTGAGGGAGGGACTCATGTTGTCTTTCTCCGGACGGATTGAACGCACCTGGAGGAGGCCAGCCTGGGTTTACGTAAGAAAAGTAGATCGCGTCAAGCTGAGCCCATAAGATGTCGCACTTTGTCCGCAACGCTCCGATGACCAGTTCCTGCTCTTCCCGAGTGCGGGAGTGACGAGTGACCCAATCCAAAGCGAAGGCCGCATCTTCCGGCGCCTGGGTCAGACGCGCTGTAAAATACGCCAAGCCAGATTCGAGCCAGGGGTAATGCAGGCGCAGCGCGTCGATGCGAAGCGATATGAGATCGCGCGAAAACAACTCAGTTAATGAGGAAGCAACCGCTTCGAGGTGGCTGCGCTTTGTCACCAGATCCAGGTAAGCATCCACGGCGTATCGCACGCCGGGCAAAATCTCACGCTCCGACACCACACGTTCTTGCGACAATCCTGTCGCTTCGGCAAGGCGGATCCACTTCTCGATTCCACCGGGCGTACCGCCTCCATCGAATGCGCCACCGTCCTGGCCGTCGTGGTCGATGATGCGTTTTCGCCAGGCTCTGCGAAATGCAGGATCGTCGCTGCGAGCCAGGATGAGTGCGTCCTTCCGCGGAATCTTGCTTTGGTAATAGTAGCGATTCAGCGCCCACGCCTGCAGTTGTTCGCGCGTTAACTCACCCTTGTGCATCAACCGGTGAAAGGGGTGCTTGTGGTGGTATCGCTCCGCGCCAACGTCGAGTAGCCTTGATTTCAACTCTGCGGGCATCAGCAAATTCTCGTATCTAGCGGGCATTAGTTGAATAGCTCCATCCCATCGAACGCCAATTCCCAACCAGCGCCTCGCATCTCGCGGTTTTCCTGACTATCTTCATCGAGGACCGGATTGGTGTTGTTGATGTGAATAAATATCTTGCGCGGACCGTGCAGGTTCTTAAAGCGTTCTATTGTGCCGTCTATCCCGGACATCGGAGAGTGGCCCATCTGCCGCGCCGTCTTGCCATGTCCTTGAATGCGGATGAGCTCGTCTCGGGACCAGAATGTACCGTCAAACAAGAGTGCATCGCAAGCGGCAAAATCATGCGCCCACGCCGGGCGGACTTCGGGAGCTCCCGGGACAAATGCGAAACGTCGATCGCCGCCCTTGAAGAGCAGGCCTATGACAGCTTCGTCTGAATCCAGTTCAGCCGCGCGCTTAGTGGGAACATGGCCGGGAAAGCCGCCGCCTGTCGCTATCGGGGTACAGCACAGTGCTGCGTCCTCCAGGACCGTCTCTCGCCCTGGAACAAGACGATGCCAGCGAACTTGATCCGGCTGACGTTCCAGTACTCGAAAAAGATCGTTGTCTTCCATCAGCAGACGTCTGACAGCATCGGTTGAATAGACTGCTATGGGCTGCGATTCGCGGAGGAGCAATAAACCGAACGCCGCGTCGACTTCCGCGGAAGTCAAAATAATGCCGGCAATGGGCGAATGTCTGACTGAGGCAGGGTTGGGATGTAGAGCAGGAAACCCTTCGATTTGGGACCGAAGATCTGGGCTGGCGTTCACTAGAAACCAGCTCTGCCGGTCAGCGCTGACCGCAAGCTGTGCTTGGGAACGCCACGAACCCTTGAGTGTTCCTTGACGCAACCGCCGGCAATTCGAACAGGAGCAATTCCATTGAGGAAAGCCTCCGCCAGCGGCTGCACCCAGGACTCTTAAGTGCATCCGGCGTTCGGGTTAGATTTCCGGATTGCTATAACAGGCTACTTCGCAGCTCAAGCAAACTTCTTCAAATGCTGGTGTGGTCCATTCCATCTGTAGTTCTCCTCGTAGTCATTGTATGTCAGTGTCATAGCGTGGCGCCATAACCAGAAGGGATGATCGTGGAATATACCAATCAATGAAACGGGGCTTACAGAGCACTTGGCCAAGTGCATTACACTCCCTCCGGAACCGGAGTTTCCGGATGCTGTGGCTGGGGCTCAGCGTTTCCGCAATGGGGACTTGGATGCAGATAATTGGCCAGAGTCTTTTGGTTCTTCGGCTGAGTCATGGCTCGGCGATGTCGCTTGGGCTGGTGTCACTGGCGCAAGCACTGGCCTTTTTTCTTTTCGCCCTTGCCGGCGGCGGTGTTGCGGACAATATCAACCGGCGCAGGCTGCTGCTGACAACTCAAAGCGCTCTTCTGGTGCTGGCTCTGCTCCTTGGGATTCTCACGCTCACCGGGACGGTAAGGGTTTGGATGGTGGTGTTGATCGCGTTCTTATCCGGTTCGCTGTTGAGCTTTGATCAACCGGCTCGCGCTTCACTGATCACTTCACTGGTTCCGGCGCAAGACTTGTTGAACGCGGTATCGCTGCAATCCACCGTATTCAACGGCGCATCCACCGTGGGGCCTGCGATCGCTGGGATCGTGACGTACTCGCTGGGACTTTCGGTCAATTTTTTTCTCAACGCCGCCAGCTTCGTCCCGGTCCTGCTGGCGCTCGGCGCTATTCCTGTCTCGAAAACTCCCGTTGGGAAGAAGGCGAAGTTGCTAGTCCAGGTAGTGGAGGCTCTTCGCTCCGTCGCGCACGATCGTGTCCTTCCGTCGCTCTTATTCAGTTATGGCGTGCTGCTTTTCTTCGGACCGTCTTTGCAGCTGTTGCTACCGATTCTGGATCAGGAAGTGCTGCACAAGGGGCCACGCGTTCTGGGATTGCTTTTTTCAGCAGGAGGGCTGGGAGCGATTGCTGGCGCGGTCTGTTTAACTTCGCTTTCCAGCCTGGTCGGACCCCGGACGGTCATCAGATGGGCCTTTCCGCTGTGGGCGGCGAGTCTGGTCTTAGTTGGATTCAGCCGTAGCGTCCCAGTCACTTTCATGGCGCTGCTCTGTTTAGGGATTGCGCAGAGCATGATCGGGGCATTGATTTTGACAGCCCTGCAAACGCGGGGACCACAGGAGCAGCGCGGGCGCGCAGCCAGCCTGAACACGCTGCTGATTATGGGGATCCGCCCGCTGGGAGATTTTCCCGCAGCGGCCGCAATCGCCGCTTTCGGAGCACCCGAGACGGCGCTCGCAAGTGCGGTCCTGGTTGGGGGAGCTTCCGCGATCGCACTTTGGCGTCGGCGTTAAGCGCGGAGACGGCGTGTCAGTCGAATACCGAGCAACACGTATGTGATGCCGCTCCAAAGCGTGAATATTGTCGTAAGCGCCAGCGCGAGTATCATCAACCAGAAAAGAAATTGCATGGGAAAGGCCGCGTGCAGGAGCACCAGGAGGACGAAAACTATTTGGAAGAAGGTACTGACTTTGCCCACGGTACGCGGCCGAAACTTCTGAACGTTACGGAAGATGCGGAGCAGCAGAGAGCCGGTGACAATGACCAGATCCCGTCCCATCACAAGCGCGAAGAGCCACAGGTGGATGAGGCCCGCGTAAGTAAGCGCGAAGAAGAGGGTCACCAGCATCAACTTATCGGCCATCGGGTCTAATATCGCCCCTAGCTCTCCGGTAGCTCCTAATTTACGCGCCGCATAACCATCCAGCCAATCCGTCACACCTGCAAAGCCGACGACGAGCAGCGCTTCCACAAAGCGCGATTGGATGATAAGCCAGGCGAGAAAAGGTGACGCCAGCAGGCGCAGCAAGGTCAGGAAATGCGGAAGCAGTCGCAAAGACCAATCTTAGTAAGACGAGCAGACCCGGAGCGGACTCAGGCAGTTTGAGCGATCCCGGTCCCATTCAGGGTAACAACTTCATAGAGCGATTGGTCTGACATGATTTTGTTCACCAAAGCAACATGCATGGCATGTCCAGCCTTCTCCGCGATCAGAAGGCCAAGGAGCGGCTTGCCGATGAGCGCAAGGTCGCCGATCAGGTCCAGTGCTTTGTGCCGGCAACATTCATCGGGGAAACGCAACCCTCCCGGATTCGCTATGCCATCGCGAGTGAAGCAAACCGCGTTGTCCAGAGTGGCTCCGCGAATCAGTCCCATGTCTCGCATCTGATCCAGCTCATACTCGAAGCCGAAGGTGCGGGCGGGAGCGATCACGGCGGCATAACTCTCCGGTGTGATTTCAAGTTTGAGGCTCTGCTCTCCCACCATAGGATGATCGAAGAAGTTGTGGCAATGCAGTTCGAAACGGTCGGAAGGAAGAATGGAGACACGCTTGCCATTAGACTCTACACCGACGGGTTTAACAATTTTGAGGTACCGTCTGGGCCTTCGATATCGCTGCAGGCCCGCTTTGCGAAGCAGTTCCACGAATGGCAAGCCGCTTCCGTCGAGGATGGGTACTTCCAGGTTGTCCAGTTCGATATACGCGTTGTCGATGCCCATGCTGTACAACACACTCAGCAGGTGCTCGGTAGTCGAGATGAAGATACCTCGCGGATGCATGAGGCTGGTTGCGTAGCTGACGCGTTCCACGAACTCCCAACTGGCTGGGATCTGCGCATTCTCAAGATCGGTACGAACAAACACGATGCCAGTGGCGGCCGGAGCAGGAGTGATACGAAGGTGCACTGGCGCTCCATGGTGCAGCCCAACTCCATCAATCTCTACCGGGGTCCTGATGGTGGTCTCGAAGTTGGTCATCGGAACCAACAGAATAACAGGAAGAACAAGGCAAGTTGCGCTAATTTGCTGATTCGAGGAGGGTTAAGTTTCTTAAAGTGTGGCTTTATCGCCACAGTAGGAAATAGCTCAGTGCGTAAAAGTCACACTCCTGAACTATCGCCGCAAGGACCGGGTGCTTCACCAGACCGATTGGCACGGCTGCTTGTGATGAAATGGGATTTCAATCCCGGTTCGCCAGGTTCACTCTTGACCACCGGCCCTCCAAATAAATCAGGTAAACCAGCATAGATGAAAACGAAAATCCGTTCGACGACGATCTTATGCGTACGGCGCAACGGGAAAGTGGTGCTTGCAGGTGACGGCCAAGTCACGATGGGAAGCGAGGTGTTGAAAGGTGGCGCAAAGAAGCTGCGCCGGTTGTATAACGGCAAGATTATTTCGGGGTTTGCCGGTTCGACTGCGGATGCTTTCGCGCTTTTCGCGCGCTTTGAAGCCAAGCTGGAACAGCATAGCGGCAACCTTCCGCGCAGTGTAGTCGAGTTAGCAAAGGAGTGGCGCACCGATCGTATGCTGCGTCATCTGGAAGCTCTGTTGCTCGTATCCGACATAAACGATATGTACATCGTGAGCGGAACGGGCGATGTGATCGAGCCGGACAGTCCGGTAGCTGCCATTGGATCAGGCGGCCCGTTCGCTAAATCCGCAGCCGTGGCCCTCATCGAGAACACCAGTCTTGGCGCACGCGAAGTAGTGGAGCGGGCCATGAAGATCGCCAGTGGCATTTGCATTTACACCAATGACAACGTCACTTATGAGGAGCTGTCTTAAATGGTTATCTATCTGCCCCAGCAATCCTCTGATGAGACACCGCTGCTGGATGAACTGACGCCCCGGGAGATTGTGGCCGAGTTAGACAAGCACGTTGTCGGGCAGGCCGATGCGAAGCGGTCGGTCGCCATCGCTCTTCGCAACCGGGTGCGCCGGCAGAAACTCGATCCGGAGATGGCCGAAGAGGTCATGCCAAAGAACATCCTGATGATCGGCCCGACCGGCGTTGGAAAAACAGAGATCGCGCGCCGGTTAGCGAAGCTGTCGAATTCTCCTTTCTTGAAGGTCGAAGCAAGCAAATTCACTGAGGTTGGCTATGTCGGACGTGACGTCGAGTCGATGATTCGTGACCTGGTGGATGTCTCAATTGACATGGTGCGTGAGGAGCGCCTGGAGCAGGTTGCGGATCGCGCCGAGCAACAGGCGGAAGAGCGATTGTTGGATCTCCTGATGCCACCGCAACCGGATTCCTCCGAGAGCGTTGACCGGACGCGGGAGAAGCTGCGGGAAAAGCTGCGTGCCGGCAAGTTGGATGACCGGCTGGTGGAAGTGGACGTCAAGGAGCGCGGACCTACGTTCGAAGTCTCCACAAACGGAAACATTGAGGAGATGGACATCAACCTCAAAGATGTCATTCCCGGGCTCTTCGGCCCCCGCACAAAGAAGCGGAACATGCGTGTCTCCGAAGCCTTGGAATACTTGATTCAGGAAGAAGAGCAGAAGCTGGTTGACATGGATCAGGTGACTCGCATCGCTCTGGAGCGTGTCGAGCGCAACGGCATCATATTTCTCGACGAGATCGACAAGATCGCCGGTCGCGAAGGTGGCCATGGGCCGGATGTCAGTCGTGAAGGAGTGCAGCGGGATATTCTCCCCATCGTGGAAGGCACCACCGTAAACACACGCCACGGCTTCGTCAGGACCGATCACATTCTCTTCGTTGCCGCTGGCGCATTTCACGTTTCAAAACCATCAGATCTCATCCCGGAGCTGCAGGGACGCTTTCCCATCCGGGTGGAATTGAAGTCTTTGACCGAGACCGACTTCATTCGGATCCTGAAAGAGCCCAAATCCGCACTGATCAAGCAATACTCCGCATTGCTCGAGACCGAAGGGATCAAGCTGAGCTTCAGCGAGGACTCTCTCATCGAGATTGCCAGGATCGCGGCTCAGGTCAATGACTCGGCGGAGAATATCGGTGCCCGACGCCTGCACACGATAATGGAAAAACTGCTGGAGGATATCTCGTTTGACGGGCCCGATCTTAAAAAGAAGAACATCAAGATCGATGCGGCATATGTAAAGAAACAGCTGGCAGAGATTGTGAAGGATCAGGACCTCAGCAGGTACATTCTTTAAAGTGCGCTTTGCGGCCTGCGCGGTACTGCCTTCTCTTTTACTCTGTGGGTGTGGGTATGTCGGCCCGGTGGTGCCTCCTTCGCCGCGGATCCCGAGCCAGATTACAGATTTGGCTGTTGTTGAGAACGGCTCCGATCTGGTCGTAACCTTTACGACGCCGCCCCGCACCGTGGATAACCTGGCGATCACCAAGTTTTCCACTATCGAATTGCGCATCGGGCCGGACATGCAGCCCATGAACGTCGGCGTATGGGAGAACTCGTCAAAGGAGTTTGATCCGCCTCTGCCGCCGCCAAATGAGAAAGACGTCGCTCGTCCCTTCGCTATAAAGTACACAATACCGGCTGCGGAATGGACCGGTCAGAAGATCGCCGTCGCCGTTCGGACCGCGGTGAAGAACGATCGCAACTACTCCAACTGGTCCAATTTTCAGCATCTGGAAGTGATCGCTCCTCTTCTGGCTCCGAACCTCGCTGTCGTTCCAACTGCGCAAGGCTATAGATTGACATGGAATCAGGAGCGCCCTGGCATCACGTACAAAGTGCTTCGCCAGGGCGCCCCCGATCAGCCTCCGTCGTTAATCGGAACCAGCGACAAGCCGGAATATGTCGATGGCTCCGCTCTATTCGGGACCAATTACATTTACAGCGTGGTCGCTACCAAAGCGTCTACAGAAAGCCCGGCCTCAAACAAAGTCCTGGTCAATTTTCCCGACACGTTTGCGCCTGCCGCGCCCGTTGGACTGACCGGTCTTGCGACGGGAAACAACGTAGAGCTATCGTGGCAGCGAAGCCCGGAAGCGGATCTTCAAGGCTACTTCGTTTATCGCTCGACGAACGGCGCGCCGTTTGAACGCCTGGGCGGCATCATCAATCTGCCTGCTTACACGGACACGAAGGCGCAGCATGGGGCGAGCTACCGCTACCAGATCAGCGCGGTTGACCGGGCGAACAATGAAGGCGAAAAGTGTGCACCGTTTGCTGTGAACTTTCCGTAGCCGCTGTTTAGAGGCTTTGGAGTCCTAATATCTTGAGGACGTAGGATTCGCGACTGGGCATCTGCCAGCGAAGCTCTGGAGGCACAGTGATTGACACGGACTTGCCTGCCGATTTGAGCGACAACGTTGCGCCCGTCTCAAGAAGAGAGCATTTTGCGCCGGCGCTAAGCGCGGCATCCTGAATCGTAAGCTCGGGTCCAGGCCAACGCGGCACGATGGCATAAACGATGTCGTGTTTCGCCGTGAAAAATGACTCGACTCGAGAGGTTCCGGCAGGCGGCTGGTCCACCAACTTCGAGATGTTGTACTCAGACATAAACTCGCTCTGTTCAAGATGCGGCTTTGTGCCTGCACTCCATTGCGCGGCCCGCTTCCACGGACGTGTCCCATAGATCGCTTCCCCGTTTGCTTGCAGCCACTTTCCGATCTCAATCAGCCGCTCCTCCATCACCACGGGGATCTCCCCGTCGGCACGCGGACCAACATCCAGCAGCAGGTTCCCGCCGCGACTCACGATGTCGATCAGCATCAGCAGCAGTTGGCGGTTGGTGTGATAGTCGGCGAGGGTCTCCGCGCGATTGAAGCCGTACGAGTAACCCATCCCCCGGCTCTCTTCCCACGGATGGCTGGCGTCCTGCATTCCTGATGTGTACTCGGTCGTGTAGTAACCACCGTGTTTATGCCGGGTATCCTTTCCCCAGCGATCATCGATCACTACGCCGTCGGCCACCGACGACTCATTGAACAACCATGCAAGCATTTCCGGGGATCGCCACTCCGCGCTGGTCATCTCCCATTCGCCGTCGGAGAAGATGATCGCCGGTTTCACGTGTTCCACCACCTCCTTGAACTGCGGAAAGAGATGCTCGCTCACATAGCGGGGCTTATCGGAGAGCCACAGCGGGTTGTACCACTCATAGAGTGAATAGTAGATCCCCATTTGCAGGCCCTTGCGGCGTCCGGCTTCGGTGAGGTCGAGTAGAACGTCGCGCTTCGGACCCACTTCCACGGCATTCCAGGGACGCCCGTAAGCACGATTTGCCTGTTCGTTCTTCCACAATGTGAAGCCTTCATGATGCTTCGACGTGAGAGCGACATATTTGGCGCCAGACTTCACGAACACGTCTGCCCAGTGATCTGGGTCGAACAGCTCTGCCTGAAACAGGGGCGCGAAATTCTCGTATGGAAACTGCGCGCCATAGACTTTCTTGTGGAACGCCCAGGTAGCCGCGCCGTCCTCCTGCGGACCTTTGGCTTTCTTCCCATTTGTCAGAGAATGCCAGTACCATTCGGCGTACGGCGTTTGATTCTTCGCGTTGACCGGAGCGAAGGCCGGAACGGAGTAAACACCCCAGTGAATGAAAATGCCGAATTTTGCATCGGTGTACCAGGCAGGCGAAGGCCTATGATCGAGCGAGGCCCAGTTTGCTTCGTAACGCTGGTCGCCCCGGACAAAATTCGGGCTTGCGGCCAGTGCGGCCATCATTTTCAAGGCGTTCCTTCTCAGCATGAACATCCAACATACACCGCCCTTTATTGGAGCCGGTAGAGAGCGGAAGCATGTCGCGCGAGAGTCGTCTTCAGCGTGTCAAGACTCCCGAGATCTTTGTGTTCCCAAAGATCGCGAACTTTGAAACTGACCTGATTGCCGCCGATCGCCTGCAGGGGATAAGTGATCGGACGCGCGGAGTCAGACAGATTGAAAACCGCCAGATAGAAACCCTTCCCATCCCCTGGCTTCGAAATCCACACCGCCTGGCCGGAGTCTTTACCGATCTGCCGCGCGCCTTGTGCATTCTGATCGACGTTCAGCGCTTCCTGATTCGTCAGCAGGGCCGTCGTCCAGGCATCCAGCTTTGTCAGATTTGCGCCGAGCACCAGCGGCGAGCGCAACATAGACCAGAGCGTCATGACGGTACGCTCCTCGTCATGACTCAACTGGCTGTCACGTGCCTTTCCGTACCCTGGGCGCGGCCCAAGATAATTGAATGGCAACATGTCCGCATCCGGCCAGTGTCCAGGCTTTACCAACGGGGCCCAAATCGCAGCGTGGTCGAATTGTCCAACCAAACCCTGCGGAAATTCTCCCTTCGAAGCAAGCTGCCACTGATCCCAGAAATCATCTGAAATACGCCACATTTCCGCGTACTTTTTCAAGTGGTCTACCTGGGAGGGCGGAGTTGGTCCAGGCGAGAGGCTCAGCACGATTGGATGTCCGGTCTTTCGGAGCGCATCGCTAAACATCCTGATCTCGTTGTCCAGGTAGGGAACGGTGATGCAATCGATCTTGACGAAGTCAACGCCCCAACTGGCATACAGTTTGGCGACAGAATCGTAATAGGCTTGTCCCGCCGCATTCACTTTCACGCCATAGTTATCCGCGTTCCAGCGGCAGGTGTCTGTCTTGTCCGCGGCGTCGGACGCTTTGAATGCCGAGCCGGCGATCGGGAGATTCTTATTGACCGCTTCGCGCGAAATGCCGCGAACAATATGGATTCCAAACTTCAGGTTGCGGGCGTGCGCCCAGTCCGACAAGCCTTTGAAACCTGCGTCCTTCGCCGCTGAAGGGAAACGCTTGGAATCGGGCCGGTAGCGGCCGTTGGCATCCAGGGTGAAGCGAAAAGTTCCAGGCTTGGCTTCCGGATTGGGAAGATACCAGCCTTCATCCACCACCGCATACTCCCAACCGTATTTCAGAAGATGATCGGCGAGCACTTTGGCATTCGCGCGATATTCGTCTTCCGTGATGCTCAGACCGTAGGAATCCCAGCTATTCCAACCCATAGGAGGCTTTGACGCCAGGAATGCCGCCGTCTGCTGAGCCCGCAAAGCCCCGCTTGTTGAAACAAGGACAAGAACCAGAACCAATCGCATGAGCCCAGTAGTTATAGCATGACGCAAACGCGGGAAAAGAGTGCGCCCGTCCGGCTCATCTGGCGGTACCGCCCAGACCGTCCATTATAGGGAAATCCAGAACGCTTCCCTATAATGGTTTAGTAACAAATGGAGGAGCTGAAGAAGAAGTTGCAGGAAGAGATCGCGGCGCTCGAGTACGAGCTGCGCAATGAGCTTCCCAAAGAGATCCTCAAAGCCCGGCTCCATGGCGACCTCAGTGAAAATGCTGAGTATCACGCCGCTAAGGAGCGCCAGGGCATGGTGAATGCCCGCCTCGGCGCCTTACAGGCCCGGTTGCGCGAGTTCTCCATGGTGGATATCTCCAAGATCCCCAAAGACAGGGTCGGCCTGGGCTCTCGGGTAGTTGTGCTGGATATGGATAAAGATGAGGAGCACACCTACAATCTCGTGACCAGCGAGGAGGCGGATGCTCCGAGCGGAAAAATTTCGACCAGTTCTCCCATTGGAAAAGGTCTACTCGGCAAGCGAGTGGGCGATACAGTGAAAATTCAGATCCCGGGCGGCGTTCGGGAGATGGAAGTGCTCAGTCTGGCGACAATCCACGATACTGCCTCTCAGGAGTAACCGATGACTTACACGCGCGCTATTGGTTTGGGCGCTAACAAAATAATCAAGCTGATTGTCCGAGCGTTGGCGCTTTCTAAGATCAACCCCAATGTGCTAACTTTCATCGGCCTGCTAATAAATATGGTGGCCGCCGCCTATCTGGCCGTCGGCAGTTTTCGCATTGCCGGACTAATCATCATATTTGCGGGGCTCTTCGACATGGTGGACGGACGTGTCGCGCGCGAGACAAACCAGGTGACTCGCTTCGGCGGCTTTTTTGACTCTGTTCTCGACCGCTACTCCGACCTCGGATTGTTGGTGGGGCTGCTGGTCTATTACGGAACGATAAACCGGCCCTCCTACGTCGTTCTTACCTCAGTCGTGATGACTGCTTCCGTGATGGTCAGTTATGCCCGCACCCGTGCGGAGAACATCATTCCGCAATGTAAGGTGGGCTTTCTCGAGCGTCCTGAACGCGTGGTGCTCCTGATTATCGGTGCTCTCTTTGATCGTATGGCGCCTGTTCTCTGGGTCATCGCTGTCCTTGGAAATCTTACGGTGATTCACCGCATGATTTTCACCTATCAGGAAGCCAAGCGCCTCGAAGACGCCCAACTTCGTCCCAGTTCGTTAGCGACCACCGCCCGTGGCAAAGTGTAGGGCAGCTTGCGGAAGATTTAACGTCCGTCCTCAAGAATCACCACGGCGAACGCCATCTCAGCGGTATGGGTCAGCGAGATTGAGATCCGCTGCACTCCCATCGCCTCTGCAATCTGCCAGGCAACCCCAGTCAGCCGCAGGGTAGGCCTGCCTGATCTCTCGTTGATCACCTCAAAATCCTTCCACGTCACTCCTCGCCGCCATCCTGTTCCAATCGCCTTCATACCGGCTTCTTTAGCCGCGAAGCGCGCGGCGAATCGTTCCGCCGCATTGGCCTTCGACGACGCGTACGCCCGCTCCGCATCCGTATAGACACGAAAGAGAAATCGATCGCCATACCTTTCGATGCTTTTTCGGATGCGTCCCACCTCCGCCAGATCGGTCCCGATCCCTAAGATCATTCCTCCATTGCACATTAGTCTGGCCGTTACCGCCATCCACAAATCTGAGGAGAATGGAACTGAATGCACCTACCCGATACTTTCTGTCCGCTCCGGTTGGGGCAGAGCGGGATCCAATTAGCTCTTCCCGGTATCGCACTTGTTTCCAAGAAGGCGAACAATTCGATTTTCGCGCTGACTCCTCTGCGCTACCGGCGACAGTCACCAGGGCGGATAATCCTTCTCAATGTGCTGCGCTCGCTACGGCAGTCCAAGACGGTAGCAACACACGACATACACTTTGCCGTGCGTTAACCAGGAACCGTCTTCCCGCTGAAAACGACAGTTAGTAGCCGACTGAGAACTGGACGACTTCATCCATCTTTCGATGGCATCCCAATTACTGAGTCTTCCGGAACGCCGCCCACCTCTTCTTCTGCGCCGCGGCAATTCGTTTGCGCGCTTCCGGGCTCAGAACCCGTTTCTTTCTGGCCGTCGTCGAAGCGTGTTTGGTGGATTCTGTAACAGCAGAATCACTCCGTGGGGGGCGACCGGCCCGGCGTCCCATCAGCGATCGAACGTGAGCAATCTGCTCGTCTAGTCTGGCGCGTTGCGCCTCCAGTCCCTGGAGAGCGGCTTCGAGTATTTCTTTATTGGGTGGCGCGGAGTTTCTTGCCATATCTATCTAATCTTAGTAACACGAGCGGTCGATTGTTGATAAATCTGACGCAGTTAAGCCTCAGACACGCACATTAAAGTGACAGGACCCTCATTCACCAAGCTTACATCCATATGCGCCTGGAACACTCCTGTACTGACTGACACCCCTAAACTGCGACAAGCAGCTACAAAATGATCATACAGGCGTCTGGCTTCTTCCGGCCTTGCAGCTTGCGAGTAAGATGGGCGGTTTCCCTTACTTGTATCGCCATATAGTGTAAATTGCGATACGATCAGCAACGCTCCCCCGACCTCGGTCAGGCGGAGGTTCATCTTCCCGTAGGCATCCTCAAAAACGCGGAGTGAAATTACTTTTCTCGCTAACTGTTCAGCTTGTTGTTTTGTGTCACCGTGCCCGACGCCTAGAAAAATGAGCAATCCTTGACCAATCTGTCCGGTAATTGTTCCCTTAACGGAAACGCTTGCAGCAGAAACTCTCTGTACCAATGCTTTCACGACCAGAGTCTCGCACGGACCTTAAGACTCGGAAAGTTAAATTGAACGAAGGAGTCCGGCGCGACTTCGGGACAAACAATTTCCGCAGACCATGGATGACTGATTAGATTACTTGTCGAAGGTTAGTAGTTGAATCGCATTACAGAAAAGCCGATGGTATCAGTCACTTCTCCGCAGGTAGTGGCCGCACGTTGTAAACCAGAAGGCGCGTCAGGTTATTGCCGTAAGTGAACGCGGGCTGCTGATGATGCGTAGCCTGCGATAGTCCTGCGACATACGATCCAACGGGCTGGCGAACTCCCAACACTTGCATCGTGCGGTCCCATCGCATCTCGCTGCACCCGACCGCCCGGCCCGACGGGTACGCCTCACTCAGCAACGCATCGCCCAGGTTGTATCGATAACTGAAGTTATGAGTTCGCCGGCTGCCGTTCTCAATGCTTGGATTGGGTGTCAAACG
>CBAAAA010000009.1:0-9162 GCA_964658695.1 uncultured Solirubrobacteraceae bacterium
TCTCGTAGTCAGCCGGCCACCATTCCTGGGACTGTGTCATCAAGGAATGGAGGTCTTTGATGACGGCATGCAGATCGAGAGTCTTGAATTCCTCAGCGTAGTTGAACTCCGCGCCCATGGGATCCGGCAAGGGCGAATTCTGGTGGAGGATCTTGAGGTTTAGCTGATTGGGCCACCAGTCCTCGTTCGACCTGGCTCCGACTGTGCTCTTGAAAGCGCCGCCCAGGAAGGGGCACTTCGCTCCGTTCGTCGATTCTGGCCGCGGCTCTTCTGTGACAGTGGGCGACCCGGCTGGGGTGGTGACTGTATTCTCCATATCCTCTTCTGCTTACGTTCCTTTTCCTTGTGAATTAAAAACCTAGTGACGAACTATAAAATTTGGCGTTCCTACTGGGGCAATCGCCGTCGGGCGCACTTGGTACAGAGCCCCCGGAAAATGACTTCGCATTCACGAACGATCCGCTTACCGAGCGAGCCGGGAGCGGGCCGGGGCACGTCGTACCAATCCAAGTCTTCAACATTGCCGCAGCGGTCGCAAATGAAATGATGGTGGCGCGTGTCGTTGGCATCAAAGCGCGCGGCACGACCCTCCACGGCCACTTCACGGACCAAGCCGGCCTGGACGAGGTCGCGCAGATTGTTATAAGTCGTGGCGCGTGACGAGCGAGGATCGGCGCGATTCACGGCTTCGAAGATTTCAGTGGCGGTGGGATGCCCATGGTGCTCCATCAAAAATGCCATGACGGCGTAACGCTGGGGAGTGCAGCGCAAGCCACTGCCGTCCAGACATCGTCTAATCGCCTCAGCATCCATGAATAAATTAGACTATATCTAATCTGAGATCTTGTCAAGACTCGACCGTTGCGAGGTGTCGGGCTTTGCGATAAAAGGTGCTAAGCCCGGTCTACACGCGCCGCATAACAGCCGGGCTTGGCAAAATGGATGTGAATGAATTCGGTCTCTGAGAGCGAGAACAGCGCTGCTATTAGTCGTTCAATGTCAGTTCCCTCGGCGATATCGGCTCCGGCAAGCAGCCCATCTCGCGTCCATGCGCGCAAAGAAAGGGTGCGCTGCCGAATCATCTCTGGCACCGCGTTGGTCCTTGGGCTTGCCTGCTGTGCTGCGACGCGGACATACACGGCATGGCTTGCGCGAAAGGGGGTGTGGACGTGGAGGTGTTCATAGTTCACCAGGAGCACATCCTCACCTACTTCGGCATCCTCCAGACTGACTCGGCAGGGGAAACCGGGCCGCTGCGTTGCTGTCATGCGTATTGCGCCGTGCAGAGCAAGGGCATCCTGAGACATAGAGAAGAGCGGCTGGAAACGTTCTTTCGATAGTGGGGACAGTTGGAAGTTCATGCAAAAAGGATAGGTTCCTGTGCAGATGGCGCACTATCCGTTTCTTGCTCTCAAACTGTCAGCGGTTGGTGGGTAAGGGAGGAGCGGTGGTGCCGCCGATATTGGCGTAGGATTCCTGGACGCGCACGACTTTGCCTTCGCTGAAGCGCACGAAAGTTACTTTCCCGGGGGGCTCGCCGTAGATCCAGTCTTCCAGTTCGTCGCCCGCTGCATTGGTCTCGCGGCTTTTGTTGTGTGGCTTGCCCAGGGCTAGCAGCACCTGATCATGGTCCATGCCTTCGATTGCGTGCTGTTCCTTAATGGCTTTCCTGACGGGTTCAGGAAGGCGATCCACGTATTGTTCAGTCGCCGAATGCTTTTCGAAATCTAAGACTGGCGACAAGATCTGGCGGATTTCAGCGCTCTTTATGGAAGGAACGCCACCTGGGAAGAGCAGCACGATATGCGAACCGTTGACCGGCTGCCCATTCTGGTTGGTGCTCACCGGATTAGTTGTTCCGCCGACTCCAACCTGCATGTGGTCGTACCAGTGGCCAGTCTTGGTTCCGCCATTAATTTCGAGCACGATTTTGCTACCGAGGATTTCCACGCGGGTAATCTGCAGTTGGTCGCCGACGCGGGCAGCGGGGCCGTTTTCGCGGATGGCGTCGTCCCAATCCGCTTTATCGAAGGTGCCGTCAGAGTGGACGGCGAGCGCCTTCTTCGAATGCGGAATGGCTACTTTGGCGGTGGCGTATTCGGCGGTGAGGCCACGTTCGATCTCCATACGCTCATCGGTGCTGAGCTTATCGGCGCGCAGAAGGCCAGCGCAGGCAAAGATGGTGACAAATGTCAGGACGGCTCGTTGAGCACGGTGGCGATGGTGGCGGTTTGGGGAACGATCGGGGCGCGAGAGATGGCAAAGAAGAGCACGACCACGAATATGGTGGTCAGCAGTCCTCCCTCGGGGCCGTATGCCCCACCGCTCCAGACCGGCGAGAGATCCCATCGATACACGTACCTCGTCACTTCGATTGTAAGCCCGCTCAAATTGACGCCGAACAGGGGAAGAACGGCGTTCCAGCCGTAGTGGAGACCGATGGGGAGCCACAAATCACGGCTTCTGAGGAAGACGAACCCGAAGAGAATGCCCCACAGGATGGTATTTACGATTCCGAGTGGGGTGGCGCTGGGATTCCAGCTGTGGCCAAGGCCGAACAGGACTCCGAGAGGCAACACCGTGGCGTACGGACCGATGCGTTGAATGAGGATCTGGAAGGCGTAGCCGCGGAAGATCAGCTCTTCTCCTGAGGCTCCGAAGACCAGGATGGCCAGGTAAAAGAGGAGGCTTCCCCAGGAAAAGCTGCTTTCCTGTTTCAACACGAGATGGCCGGTACCGGCGAGCAGTGGCGCAAGGAGCATCAAGGCGGCAGACCCGCCGCCGAAGAGCAGCCCGAGGCCGAAGTTTCTGCCCGCTCCGGCGGTGGTGCCGAGCCCGATGTCGGCCAGCGGGCGACGGTCGAAGATCCGCATGGTGAGCAGATTGGCAGCGAGTCCGGTGCCAAACAGGCCGATGGTGCTCGCGACCAGCACGCCGAGGCCAAGCCACAAGAGGACAGACGGAAGTAGAAGCTGGGAGAGGATGACGGTGGCGGCGAAGAAGCCGATCCGGAGGATAAGCCCCAGTGCTTTACTGGGAGGCTTTGAAGGTTCGGAGGCTGGTTGGAGGTCGAGGTTCGGGGTAGGCGGCATTCAACGCTCCTTCAATCGTAGCCGTGGTTGCGAGATGGCAGTGCTTTTCGCGATAGATTAAAGAAAAAGCGTGGTTCCACCGATGAGCCTTTCATGAAAGAAAAACGTCGCGAGCAGCGACTCCTCTGCGCCGAACTGGTCCGCGTGACATACCGGGCGGAATCCGGACGGGATTGCCGATGCGTGGCAAACCTGGAAGATATTTGCGCTACCGGGCTGTGCTTGCAGTCAGAGCTACGGATTCCGGAGGGCGCAAGTATCTCGATTCGCTACGCGGGGGGTGAGCTCTGCGGGAAAGTGCGGTACTGCGTCTTCCGGGAAATCGGGTTCCTGATCGGGATTGAGTTCGAGGAGGGCTCGCGGTGGTCGAAGGAAGATTTCCGGCCCGAGCATCTTCTGGATATGGAGCAGGTTACGGAAGAGACCGTTCAATAAGCGGCTCAGCAAGGGCATTGCATGCGCCGGGCGCGATAGTGTAGGAGAACCATGAGCAGTGGTTCGGGTTTGAAGCTTGCCACAGGCGTCTATGCGGCGCTCCTTACTCCGCGGGAGCGCGATTGCACCGAGGCGGACGCGGCAAGACTTTTGGACTACCTGGACAAGGTCTCAAACGCTGGCGTAAACGGCCTGGTTTTCTTTGGTTCGACGGGCGAGTTTGTGCATTTCGATCTCGCGGAACGAATGCGGGTGTTGGCCTTAGCGGTCAAGCGCAGCCGAGTTCCGGTGTTGGTGAACGTCTCGCATTCCACGCTTGCGGGCTCCATTGCGCTGGCTGAACAGGCCGCTGCCGCGGGAGCAAGCGGACTGCTTCTGATGCCGCCTTACTTTTATCGTGTGGACGATGGAACCATCGCCGAATTTTATGCGCAGTTTGTGAAGGGCGTTGGGAGGGCGGTTCCAATTTACCTGTACAACCTTCCGCAATCCACGGCTCCTCTTTCGGAGGCGTTGGTGAGGCAGTTACTCAGTTCGTCTTCGTTCGCCGGTATCAAGGATTCGGGTGGGGAGTGGCCGCTGTTCGAGTCAATGCTGAAACTGCGCGAGGATCACTCGTTTCAGCTACTGGTGGGCAACGAGAGCGTTCTTTTGAGGGCTTTGCGGGCCGGCGCGGATGGAAGTGTGTCGGGTGTGGCGGCTTCGGTCCCTGAATTGCCGGTTGCCCTCTACCGGGCTGTGAAATCCGGCGATGAGCAGACTGCCTCGACCCTGTCAATGAAGCTGGAGAAGTTGATGATGTGGATTGAGAAGCTTCCTCCGCTGATAGCGCTGAAGCAGATTGCGGAAGTACGATCGTGGGTTCCGTTCACTCCCGCAATCCCACTGGACGACTCGTCGAAGTTGACGCTGAGAGAGTTCTGTTGCTGGCTGGAGGGATGGCTGCCGGCGACTCTCGACGCCTGCGCCGCGGTTTCTGAGCCATCCGTGCGAGGTTAAGGTTAAGTGATCACGCAAGCAGACAGCAGTCCTCAAGCGATGTCAAGCGAAGAGTTCCGGCGGGCGGGCTATCGACATATTGATTGGATTGCGGACTATTTCAAGTCGGTGCGGCAGTTTCCTGTAATGAGCAACCAGATGCCGGGCGAGCTGACGCGTCGTTTGCCAAAGGCGGCTCCGGAAGCTGGCGAGTCCATCGAGGAGATCCTCGCGGATTTTAAGTCTGGAATTTTTCCGGCACTGACATTGTGGAATCATCCGCGTTTCTTTGCGTACTTCTCTGTGTCTTCGACACCGCCGTCCATTCTTGCGGATCTTCTGGCGTCGGCTGTGAATGTAAACGCGATGTTGTGGAAGGCGTCACCGGGCGCGACCGAACTCGAGCAGGTGACGCTCAGCTGGCTGCGGCAGTGGCTGGAACTCGATCCACAGTGGTTTGGGATCATTTACGACACGGCGTCTATCAGTGTGATGCAGGCGATCGGCGCGCGAATGGATCGACCCCGAGTGCCGGGTTAAGGGAATGCGCCCCGGGTTAACAGTGTACGTTTCCGAGCACACGCACTCTTCTTCGGAGAAGGCGGCAATTACGCTGGGCTTCGGTCAGGAGAACGTTCACAAGATCCCGGTGGACGCGGATTTCCGGATGCGTCCGGACTTGCTGCGGAGAGCAATCGCGGCAGATGTTGCGGCGGGTAAGACACCTTGCTGCATCGTTGCCTCGGTCGGATCGACTTCGACTGCCGCGATCGATCCGGTGGATGAGATTGCGGACGTTGCGGAAGAGTTCAGTGTCTGGCTGCATGTAGACGCCGCTTACGGTGGGTCGGCCGCTGTCCTTCCGGAGATGGCATCCATATTTAACGGGGTTGAGCGTGCGCACTCGCTGGTTCTGAACCCGCATAAGTGGCTGTATGTATCGATCGATTGCAGCGTGCTCTACACTCGTCTTCCGGAGATCTTCCGGCGCGCTTCGTCGTTGAGCGCCGAGTATCTGAAGACTGGGGAGGATGACCAGGTAATTAATTACATGGATTACGGAGTGCAACTCGGGCGGCGATTTCGGGCGCTTAAGTTGTGGTACGTCTTTCGCTATTACGGCAGACAAGGGATCGTGATGCTGCTGCGGGAAAGCTTACGTCTTGCACAACTGTTGAAGTCGCTGATTGAAGGTGAAGCTGATTTTGAAGTATCGGCTCCGGTGGACCTGTCGCTGGTTTGTTTTCGGCATCGCGCGGGAGATGCGGTCACGCGGCGATTGCTGGCTGAGCTGAACGCCAGTGGTGAAGCATTTTTGTCGCATACAGTGCTGCACGGCCAGTATGTCTTGCGCTTCGCGATCGGGAATTTTCAAACGACGGAGGCCGACATCCGGGAAACGTGGGCGAGTATCGCGACGCTGGCGAAGAAGATAGCGGCTTCGGAAGAAGCATTGCCGAAAGCCTGACCGATGGCGGCTCCTTCGCTCGAAACGAAGCTATGCGGCATCACGCTTCGGAACCCGGTGCTTGCGGCATCGGGGACTTACGGATACGGCATTGAGTTTGCCGAACTTGTCGATCTCGCCAAACTTGGCGGCATCGTGACTAAAGGACTTTCGCGAGAACCGATTGCCGGGAATCCATCCCCGCGGTTGTGGCATACCGAAGGCGGCATGATGAACTCCGTCGGATTGCAGAATGTCGGTGTGGCGGCCTTCGTGCGCGAGAAACTTCCGCAGCTGCGGCACTATGCAGTTCCGATTTTCGCTAACATCTTCGGCTACCGTGCTGAAGATTATGTCGAAGTCGTGCGGCAGTTGGAAGACAGTGACGGAGTCTGCGCCTATGAATTGAATGTTTCGTGCCCGAACACGGAAAAGGGAGGGATGTTCTTTTCGAGCGACCCCGGCTTGTTGTCGGATGTGATTGCGCGGGTCAGGCCAATTGCGACGCGTCCGCTTTTCGTTAAGCTGTCTCCCAACGTGGCGCGGATTGAACCGCTTGCGAAAGCAGCTGAATCAGCTGGGGCGGACGGGATTTCACTCATAAACACGTTTGTATCGCTGGCGGTCGATCTTAAGACGCGAACGCCTCGTATAGGGGCCGGCTTTGGCGGACTATCCGGGCCGGCGATCAAGCCCATCGCGCTTCGGATGGTGTATGAGGCTTGGCAGGCAGTGAAGATTCCCGTGATCGGTTTGGGCGGCGTCGCGAACGGATCCGATGCCGCCGAGTTCCTAATTGCAGGAGCGACAGCAGTACAGGTGGGCGCCGCAAGCTTCATCGATCCGCGAGCACCGCTGCGGGTTGCGCAACAGCTCCGCCGTGTTTTGGAGCGATACCATGTGCCGAGCGCATCCAGCCTGGTTGGTACGCTTCGTTTTCCGGGCCGCTCCGCTTAGGCCTCGGCCCTCTCTACTTCGGCGCGTCAGCCGGCTTCAATGGAGGATGAGCGCTGTACTGCCCCTGAGGAGGATTCAGAGTGATATCGATCGCTTTGCTGTCGGTTTCAATTTCGTACTTGTCGCCGAAGGTCTGATATCCCTTCGCAACAACCTGAAGCTGAATCGTTCCTTGCGGGACAGGAGGGAACTGGGCAACGCCCTCGCCATTGGAGTGAACTTCCCAGTGGACGGCCTTGCGCTTCCCTAATTTTTGGACCTGATGGGAACCGAGGAAATCAAGAATGACCTCGGCATTATCAACAGGCTTGTCGTGCATGTTCTTGACCTTTACAACAACACTGGTCTGCGGGGGCGGCGCGGCCGGGACGACCACGACGCTTGCAGTCATAGACAAAAAGGCCGCGACACAAACCAAGACACGTCGCATTGAGCTCACCCTCCTCGACATTTTCCAGCCGGACTACAGTTTCAAGCTTTTCAGATAGTCTCTGAAGGCCGGGCCAAGATCTTCACGTTCGAGCGCGAACTCGACGGTGGCTTTGAGGAAGCCCGCTTTGTCGCCGGCGTCATAGCGTTTGCCTTCGAACTTCAAGCCATAAACAGGACGGCTCTTCAACATATATTTCAGACCGTCGGTCAGCTGGATCTCGCCACCGCTGCCTGGCTCAATCGATTCAATGCAGCCGAATATGTCGGGCGTGAGCACATAACGGCCGATGATTGCCAGATTGGACGGCGCATCCGCAGCTTTTGGTTTCTCCACAGTGTTACGAACTTTAAACAGACGGTCGCCAAATTGGCTGTCGGAAACTGGCTCACCGTCCACCACACCATAGGCTGAAATCTGTTCGCGCGGCACTTCCATAAGCGCCAGCACGGTAGCGTTGAATTTCGCGTAAACATCGACGAGCTGACGGACGCAGGGTGTCTTCGAAGCAATCACGTCGTCGGACAATAAGACGGCGAACGGCTCGTCGCCGACAAGATCCTTTGCCCGAAGCACGGCGTGCCCGAGACCGAGAGCTTCCTTCTGCCGGATGTAAGAGACGTTCGACATATCCGAGATCTTGCGTACGAGCGCCAGCATTTCGGCCTTCTTTTTCGATTCCAGCAGCTGTTCCAACTCGAAGCTTTTATCGAAGTGATCCTCAATGGAAGACTTTCCGCGGCCGGTGACAATGATGATGTCCGTGACACCGGATTCAATGGCCTCTTCGACCCCGTACTGGATGAGAGGCTTGTCCACAACGGGAAGCATCTCTTTGGGAATCGACTTTGTAGCCGGCAGAAATCTGGTTCCCAGTCCTGCGGCCGGAAAGACTGCTTTGCGCACCTTTGCACTCATCACCCGCCATTATAGGTTGGCAGCCAGGATGAGCGGCTTGGGACGAAGGAGGTCGTAGGTGAAAGTCTTGGTTGGGGCTGAGCAATAATGGTGGTTGGGCACGCACCGGGGCTCCGCGCGCATGAGCCGTGAGCGGCCTGCTTTAGAATTCAGGGCGTTGGGTGGCGAATGCGACCGCTCGCTGCGCGAGGTTTGTTGCTCACCTAAGTGTGTGCTAATTCTAGATTTTCAAGTAGAAGCGGGATTTTTATCAAATGGCTTACGTAATCGCCGAACCCTGTATTGGAACCAAAGACAGCGCTTGTGTGGACGCCTGCCCTGTGGACTGCATCCATCCCAAGAAAGACGATGCACGATTTGAAGGGGCTGAAATGCTCTACATTGATCCGGTAGAGTGCATAGACTGCGGCGCGTGCGTCCCGGTGTGCCCAGTGTCAGCGATATTTGCGGCAGATGATTTGCCGGAGAAATGGTCCGAGTTCACTCAGAAGAACGCGGTCTTCTTCGGCAGGTAGAGCTTAACGGGTATAGATACCAGCAAGCAGCGCTTTAAGGTCTGTAGGTAGCGGCTGAAGTATCGGTCTCCCACACTTTGACCCAGGAGACCGCTACGCCTGTCAAGTCTTTCTGTATCTCCTCGCAGATGAACTTCGCCAGATTCTCTGCGGAAGGATTGATCTGGTCAAAGGGCTTTAACTCATTCAGGTATTGGTGATCGAGATAGGCGCTGGTGGCGCGCAGCCTTCCTTTGAGGTCTGCAAAATCCCACAGCAGGCCGTTCTCATCTAACTCCGCACCTTCAATGGCAACTTGGACGCGATAGTTATGGCCGTGCAGGTTCTCGCACTTCCCGTGGTAATTCCTCAATGCATGTGCCGAGGCGAAGGTGTGCTCTACACAGATCT
>CBAAAA010000009.1:9173-15458 GCA_964658695.1 uncultured Solirubrobacteraceae bacterium
CCTCAAACATCCCAAATTTCAGGCATTGAAAAATTCCTGAACGTCTCCAATCTTGCTTGTGAAGCGATATGCAGGCAGGCTGTCGAAGAACACTCGACCGTATCTCTGTCTGGTAATTCTATTATCCAGCAATGCGAGTACGCCGCGATCGGAACTTCCGCGGATCAACCTGCCAAAGCCCTGTTTCAAGCTTAGGGCTGCCTGGGGAATCTGATACTCGAGGAATGCGTTTCCACCGGCCTTAGTAATGGCATCGGTTCTGGCGGCAATCACCGGATCGCTTGGCACAGCAAAAGGAAGCCGGTCAATGATGACGCAGCTCAACTGTTCACCCTGCACATCAATTCCCTGCCAGAAGCTGGAGGTTGCGAACAGGACCGCACCTGGAGTGTTGCGAAAACTCTCGATCAAGGCCGATCGTGGAGCGTCGCCCTGCAGCAGGGTCGGATGGTCCAGCCGATGTTTCAACATTTCGTAGACCTGGCGCATTTGCTGATAGCTGGTGAAGAGTACAAAGGCGCGGCCTCGCGAGGCATGGAGGATTTGTTCGATCTCGTCAGCAGCGCTGCGGGGAAATTCGGGCTGCCGCGGATCGGGAAGATGCGGCGGGACGTACAGCAGCACTTGCTTTGCGTAATCGTACTGGCTCTCGACACGCAGCGTGCGAGCATTCCGCAATCCCAGCCGGCTCTGTGCGTATTCGAAGCTGCCCGACACTGTGAGTGTTGCGGAAGTCAGGATGACCGAGTCGAGGCGGTCCATCAAACGGGTTGAGAGCGTTTGGGAAACATCGATGGGCGTGGCCTGCAGGTATTGACCGCGGCCGCGGCGTTCGATCCAGTAGACAAATGCAGGATCGTTCGATTCCATCCAGAACAGCAATGCGGACTGAATCAGCTTGGCGCGCCGGATCAACGGCAGCGTTTCTTCGGTGGAGTTAGTTACCAGATCGAGGCGGGTAGACAGAGACTCGAGCGCCAGTAACAGTTCGCGGTAAGCGTCGTCGTGCCGCTGCAGGAAGCCCGCGTGATCGCGAAAGCCTTGCCGCCCTTCCTGCGGGAACAGGTGGAAGAACTGCTCAGACCGTTCATTCAGCAACACCACGGCGCGATCGATCTCGGGGCTTGCGAAGAGTTTTCGCCGGGATATCGACGAGGTGTCTTTCACCAACTCCTGAACCTGCAGGTTACTGACGCTTACACCGAAATACTGACCGGCGACATCTTCAATCTCGTGCGCTTCGTCAAAGACGACGGCAGAATAGTCGGGCAAGATCGCATTGGCGAAGGCCTGTTCGCGAAGTGCGAGATCGGCGAAGAATAAATGATGGTTGACGATAATGATGTCGCTCGAGAGCGCCTTACGATGCATCTCGGTAATGAAGCAGCGTTCAAATTGCTTGCACTTCTGGCCGGCACAGAGTTCGCCGCGCGCGTCCAGCTTCGGCCACAGGCTGCTTTGTTCGGCAAGAGCTTTGAGCTCGCTGCGGTCGCCGGTTTCAGTTTCCTGTTCCCAGTCGCGGATGGTTTTGTAATCGCGCACCTCGCCGATACCGGTCAGGACAGGTTCACGCTCGGCGTCGTAAAGCTTCTGACGGCAGAGATAATTGGCGCGTCCCTTCATGTAACAGATTTGGAGCGGCTGCTCGAAAAGGCTTTGCAGGAAGGGAACGTCTTTCAGATAGAGCTGCTCCTGGAGCGCCTTGGTGCCGGTCGAAATAACGACGCGCTTGCCGGACAAGATCGATGGAACCAGATAGGCAAGTGTTTTGCCTGTCCCGGTACCAGCTTCCACAATTAAGTGGCGTTTATCGGCGAGTGCAGTTTCGATTTCAGCGGCCATCTCCAGCTGGCCGGGACGGAATTCAAAGTAGGGATGGGTCCGCGAGAGGAGGCCGTCACGGCTAAAGAAATCCCAGCTTCTCAGCTTCTTTGAGCGGGTGCGTCCAGTTTCAATATTGGTGGGAACACTCACTGCGACGTCGGGAGGGAAACACCAGTGTAGTACGCAGGTGTCGGAATACTCTCATCCAGTTATTCTCTAAGAGGCGGCGATGGCGGAAGACTTTGTCTATTTGAGCGAACTTCTCGGGGTGAAGGTATACGACCTCAAAGGCCGTCGTATCGGAACGCTGCGAGACGCCGCATTAGTTCCCCTGATTGATCCAAAACGTATCGACCGGTATCTGGTGGGCGCGGGACCCGGCTGGCTCAGCATCCGTTACGACCAGGTAGAAAAGGTTGACGTCGATGGCTTGCACTTGAAAGATGAGCGCCTCACGCCGTATCATTCTGATGAGTACATGCTGCGCATGGTACGCGATCTGCTGGACCAGCAGATTATCGATGCCTTGGGCCGCAAAGTGGTGCGGGTGAATGACGTGACTTTCACGAGGCACCAGGAAGATGGCCATCCTGTGCTGCGCATTCTGGAGGTTGATATCGGTGTGCGCTCCATCATTCGCCGTGTGCTGCGCGGAGTGGTCGCACCGTCGACTGTTCGCCGGCTGCAGGCGAGGATTCCGCCGCATTCGATATCGTGGGACTCCTGCAACATATTGGAATCGGATCCTCAGCGGCGGGTGCGCCTGAACATCTCGAACAAGCTGCTGGAGAACATGCATCCGGCGGACCTGGCGGACATAGTCGAGCACCTGGGGCATGAAGACCGCCAGGCGATCTTCAACAACATGGATAACGAGACCGCCGCGGAGTTGCTTAGCGAAGTTGAGCCGGAGATGCAGACGCGGATCATCGAGTCGCTGGGGGCTGAAAAGGCGGCGGAGATTCTAGACGAGATGGAACCGTCGGAAGCGGCCGACCTGCTGAACGAACTTGAAGAGGATCGCTCCGAGGAGATTCTGGAGGAGATGGAGCCTGAGGGAAAAGAGGATGTCGAGGAGCTGCTGGATTTCCGTTACGATCGAGCGGGCGGAATGATGGACACTGGATATATCTCTTTTCCTGAGGACACGACGGTGAGCGACGCACTGGTCGAACTTAAACGGAGCGAATTGGAGTTGGAGGACATCCATGATCTCTTCCTGACCGACGATGAGGAACGCTTGAGGTTCACGGTGCCGCTCGCAAAGCTTTTCTTTGCGCCGGGCGAGACGATGCTCAAAGAGTTCGCCTCTGATCCGCTCTTATCGGTCGATTCTGACGAGCATCAGGATCGTGTGACCGAGATGTTCGATAAGTACAATCTGTTGTCGCTACCGGTTGTGGATGAACACGGGAGGTTGATAGGCGTGATTACGGTGGACGACGTAGTGGCGCTTTTGCGAAATCATTAAACGGTGACTGACATAATTGCGGAATGCAGGCGAACGAAAAGACTCGCCCCAAACTCGCCGCGGTGGTCACCGTTTACCGCAAATATTCGCACGCGCAGCACATTGTTGACCGGCTCCTGGACGGGTATGGATGGGATGGCGGATATCATCATCCGCCTCTCGACCTGGTTTCACTTTATGTGGACCAGGTAGGCGCCGACGATCTAAGCCGCGAGCGAGCGGCGCGATTCCCGGCGATGAAAATCTATCCGACGATTGCAGAGGCCTTGACGCAGGGAACGGGGAAACTGGCGGTCGACGGAGTGGTGCTGGTGGGCGAGCACGGAAGTTATCCGAAAAACGAAAAGGGCCAGACGGAGTACCCGCGCTATCCGTTTTTCCAGCAAATCGTTGAGGCATTCCGTTCTTCGGGCCGAGTGGTTCCGTTGTTCAGTGACAAACATCTTTCGTGGAACTGGGACTGGGCCGAGCAGATGTACGACACCTCAAGGGAGATGCGATTTCCCATGATGGCCGGTTCGAGTCTTCCGGTCACGTGGCGCATTCCGTCGATTGAAATGTCGATTGGTGCGCCGATTCGGGAGGCACTTTGTGTTGGCTATGGGGGCGTGGACAGCTATGACTTTCATGGGCTCGAAACGGTGCAGTGCATGGTGGAACGCCGGCGCGGATTTGAGACCGGGGTGCGCTGGCTGCAGGCCTATCGCGGCGACCGCTTTTGGGCGGCGATGAAAGAAGGCGTCTGGTCGCAGGATCTGATGCAGGCGGCGCTCTGCCGAAGCCACACGCTCACGCCGGCGCGGCACGGATTCAATGACATCCTGCCGACGTTTGAGCAGATGCAAGAACTGGTGAAGGATCCTGTCGCCTATACGTATGAGCATGCGGACGGTCTGCGCTGCACCATGCTCCTGATGAACGGCTTGGTGCGGGACTTCAACTTCGCTGCCAGCTTCAATGGACCCAAGAACGTTTTCTCCACACAGATGTATTTGCCTATGCCGGACGGCAGAACCACGCTAGCCACATTCTTCAGTCCGCTGGTGTTTCACATGGAGCGCATGTTTCTGACGGGCCAGACTTCTTATCCGATAGAGCGGACTCTTCTGACGACAGGCCTGACCGCCAGCGGTGTTGAAAGTCTGTACCGGAATCAGACGAAGGTGGAGACCGGTCATCTCAACATTCGTTATGAGCCATCCTCGGAGTCGACATTTCAGAGGTCTTGATTATGCTGAATCGACGTGAATTCCTGGCCAGCACTGCGGCGCTCCCGTTGGTCTCCGCTGCCCAGACACCGCAGAAGCCTTTGCGGCTGGCGATCGTCACCACGGTTTATAGATACCTCTCGCACGGCCAGCATATCGGAGATCGTTTTCTGGTCGGCTATCCGAAGGAAGGCACGTGGCACAAGCCTGACGTGCGTGTGGTCTCGCTTTACGTTGACCAGAAACCGGAAGGCGATCTAAGTCAGCAACGCGCCTCTGAATTTGGCTTCACGGTTTACCCCACAGTTGGTGAAGCGCTCTGCTGCGGTGGCAATCGGCTGGCGTGCGATGCGGTGTTGATCGTTGCGGAGCATGGAGACTATCCAAGCAACGAGAAGGGTCAGAAACTTTACCCGCGCTACGAACTCTTCGAGCAGTGCGTTGCAGTTTTTAAAGCGAGCGGCCGGTCGGTACCGGTTTATAACGACAAGCATCTCTCGTACAGTTTCGAGAAGGCGAACGCCATGGTGAATGTGTCGCGGCAGCTTGGCTTTCCGATGCTCGGCGGTTCATCGCTGCCGGTAACGTGGCGGCTACCCGATGTGGAAATGCCGGATGGAGCTCACATAGAGGAAGCGCTGATGGTCGGCGAAGGCGGTTCCGATGCGATGGACTTCCATGCTCTCGAAGGACTGCAATGTATGGTGGAACGGCGACGGGGCGGGGAGACGGGCGTTAAAGCTGTGCAGTTACTCGAAGGCGATCGCTTCTGGGAGGCTGCTAAATCCGGCGTCTGGTCGCACGAACTGCTCAGTTCGGCGCTTTCGAGGAGCGATACTCCACTGGGTTTGACCGTGAAGGACGGGCGCACGCAGGATCTGGCAGCGAGCGGAGTGCTGCAGTCGCTGGTTGCTAAGCCATCCGCATATCTCATCGAATACCAGGATGGTCTGCACGCCACTCTGCTGATGCTGGATGGAGCTGTGAAGGATTTCAATTTTGCAGCGCGCGTGCGGGGCAGGGGGATCATCTCCACGCAGTTCCTGTTGACGCCCGAGCCAAACGTGACTTATTCGGCATGCCTGGTCTCGAAAATTGAGCAGATGTTTGTCACTCGACGCGCTCCATATCCGATTCAGCGGACGTTGCTGACCAGTGGAGTTCTTGAGGCCTGTCTGACATCGAAGCTGCGGCGCAACGAACGGCTGCTGACGCCGCATCTTGCCGCAGTGAACTATCTTCCGCCAACGGAATCCCAGCGGTGCCAAGCCTGATTCACATGAGTCATAAAATTCTTCTAGCCAACGGGTCGCTCTTCGACGGCAGCGGCTCGAAACCTTTGCCGGGCTCGGTGCTGATCGAAGACGATCGCATTACGACCGTAGGCGACCTCCGACGCGTGCCCGATTGCGAGATTATTGACTGCAGCGGACTTGCCATTGCTCCCGGATTTATCGATCTGCATAGTCATTCGGACGTACAGGTATTGGAGCGCCGAACGGAGAAGTTGCTACAGGGTGTGACCACCGAAATCGTCGGGAACTGCGGCTTCTCTCCGTTTCCGAGCTCTGCGGATGCGGGACCGCTGCGTGATTTTGCCGGGGGCATTCTGGGACGCAATGGCAACTGGGGATGGAAGTCGGCGACGGGTTATCTGAATGCGCTGGCCGATGCCGGCGCGAGCGAATACGCGCTGCCTCTGCTTGGTCACGGCAGCCTGCGTGTTGCTGTCTGCGGTCTTCGGCAGGGCCCTGTGTCGGATGAAGAACTCGACCGCATGTC
>CBAAAA010000009.1:15468-17920 GCA_964658695.1 uncultured Solirubrobacteraceae bacterium
TACGCGCCCGGTTCGAGCGCTGCACCGGATGAACTGGAGCGCTTCTGCGGCATCGTTGCACGGAAGAACAAGTTGTACGCAACGCACATGCGCAGCTATTCGGCGGGGCTGCTGGATGCTACGCGCGAACAAATCCGGCTTGCGGAAAGGACCGGCTGCCGTCTGCAGATCTCCCACCTGCAGGCCGCCGGTCGGGCAAACTGGCATTGGCAGGAGCCAACGCTTTCGGAGATCGAATCGGCGCGCGCACGAGGTGTGGACGTCGAGTTCGATATTTACCCGTATCAGTGCGGAAGCACTGTGCTGACTCAGTTGCTGCCTCAGTGGGCGCTCGATGGGGGCACGGAGGCTTTGCTCAGCCGGTTGCGAGATCCCCAGGCTAGCGATCGCATTATGAGTGAGATGCGTCAGTCCGGAAGCAAGCAGTGGAGCGATGTGACGATCTCTTCGGTAGAAAGCGCTGCGAATGCGGAGCTGGTGGGGAAGACTGTTGCGGATATCGCGGAGTTGCGAGGCACTGCTCCGGAAGTTTGCGCGGTCGATCTTCTGATAGAAGAGGACGCGGCGGTCAACATCATCTCGTTCAATCAGAGCGAGGACAATCTGAGGCAGTTGTTGCAACACCCGCTCTGCTCCGTGATTACCGATGGCTTCTATGTCAAAGGCAAGCCGCATCCGCGCCTTCATGGCACGTATCCAGAGCTCCTCGGGACGGTTGTGCGCGAGAAACAATGGATGACTTTGGAGGAGGCGATTCACAAGAGCACGGGGAAGCCTGCTGCGCGCTTGAAACTCGCTGATCGCGGGCTCTTGAAGGCGGGTTATAAGGCAGATGTGACGGTTTTCGATCCGGCTGCCGTTTCGAGTGACGCAACTTACGAGGATCCGGCACGGGTTCCGGGTGGCATCGCTGCCGTTATCAAGAGCGGCCGCAGCGTACTGGCAGCCGCCGCCCGTTAACCTGGAGTGAATGCGCCTCGAGTTCGCCCGCTGGCCTGATCTTGTCATTCTCAAGGGACGTACCTTTGTTGTTCCATTAGGTTCACTGGAACAGCATGGACTGCATCTTCCTGTGTTCACGGATTCGATAATCATCTCGCACATTGCGGACCGTGTCGAAGAGATCCGGTCTGACGGAATCGCACTGCTGCCGGTGCAATGGCTGGGACATTCACCGCACCACCGACGGTTCGGCTGCGTCAGCCTTGATTTTCAACCGTATGTTGAGATGATTCGCGGTATCTGCCGTTCGCTTATCCATCTTGGGGCGCGAAAAATTCTTTTGTTAAACGGCCATGGCGGAAACGACATCCCGTGTAAGGCAGCGCAGCGCGAACTGAAATCAGAGTTCGAAGAACTGCGGGATTTGTACATTGTATATGCCGCTTATTGGAATCTCGCAGCGGAAGAGTTTGCGGCGATTCGCACGTCACCGATTGGCGGAATGGGTCACGCGTGCGAGATGGAGACATCCATACTGCTGGCGAAGAATTCCGAGGTTGTGGATATGTCGAAAGCGAAGTCCGGGGGTCCGAGCGCTGCAATGGGATTTCGGACGATCGATATGCTCAAACAACCTCCGTTCACACTGATCAACGAGTTTGATGAGCTTTCCGCGACGGGGGTCCTGGGAACGCCGGAGCTGGCAAGTGCTGAAAAGGGCGTTCGGTTTTTAGAAAGCGCCGCTCAAGCTGTAGTGAGCCTGCTGGATGAAATGGCGGGCTGGACGTTTCAGGATCGGCCCGGACCAGAGTTAAGCGGACAATGAGCCGGCGCTACCTGCTGTTGGCGCTGGTATTCCTTGGCATTCTCATCAGCTATGTCGATCGCGGCAACCTCAGCATTGCCGCCGCCGCGATGATGCACGATTTCGGACTGCCTCCGTCGTCGATGGGAGTATTGCTCTCGGCGTTCTTCTGGACTTATGCCATTTTTCAGTTGCCGGCCGGTCTTATTGTGGATCGATTCGGCATACGGTACGTGTACGCGGGCGCATTCCTTTTATGGTCCCTGGCGTCTGCCGGGATGGCGTTGAGCCGTGGCCCAGCCGATGTATTGAGCTTACGGCTCCTGCTTGGTTTAGCGGAATCCATCGGGCCGCTCGCCAGCCTCACGTTTATACGGCAGAACTTCAAAGGTCCTGAGCAGGGCTTGCCGGTGTCCATCTACATTGCGGGGCAGACGATTGGGCCGGCCTGCGGCGCTTTGCTTGGTTCGACTCTGCTGGATCATTACGGATGGCGAACGCTGTTCGCGGTGACGGGACTGGGAGCGTTGCTGTGGGTGCCGGTCTGGGCATGGTTCGCTCCTCGCCAGTCAAAGGCGGTCAGTTCGCCGGTCGCGCCGAAAGTGTCCTTGCGCTGGCCTTGGCACACGATCTTAGGCAGCTCTCCCTTTTGGGCACTCTCCGCTTGCGTTCTTTTCTTCTCTTATTACTGGTACTTTCTGCTGA
>CBAAAA010000009.1:17930-23527 GCA_964658695.1 uncultured Solirubrobacteraceae bacterium
CTGGATGCCGGCGTATCTCACCATCTCCCGCGGCTACTCGACGATCGGGATGGGACAGATTCTCTCGACGCCGCTCTTCGCTATGGCGGTGGTGAACGTTCTCGCTGGGATTCTCGCGGACAGGCTGGTCAAAGGAAGCGGGAATGTTTACGGTGTGCGGCTTTCTTTCGCAGGCATCGGGTTACTCGGCGCGAGTTCAATTCTGCTTCTCAACGTTATGCCGGGTACGGCTCCCGTGCTTCCGATTTTGGTGCTCTCTATCTGTTCCTTCGGACTGGCAAGCTCCAACTTCTGGGCGATCGCTCAGTACACGTCACCGTCGCCGATCGTGGGCCGCGCTATTGGATTCTTGAACACGCTTTCGCAGATTGGAGGCGTGATTGCGCCGCTTGTCACTGGATGGAGCTTGGGCCCGCACAAGAATTTTAAGCCTGCCATTCTCATCGCGGGACTCTGTCCTTTGGTATCGCTGGTTCTTTTGGCTCTTGCTGGACCGAGGAAGCTCGATGAATTGAAAAATGGGTTATCTGTCCTAAGCCATTCGAGAATCTAATTCGTCCCAGATTTTCTGGACGGCGATCTGGTGGCCATTCGGCAGTTGCAAATCCTCAACTCTTTCGAGATTCCTGGTCTGGCCGCTCCACTCCCAAGCAGTCTTGGATTCGGGATCAAACACGAAGATCTTTGGAATGCCGATGCGTTCGTACTGCCGGCATTTTTCGAAGACCCGGGTCATCTTGTCTTCCGGGGACAGAATTTCAGCGACGACATCGACGGGCAGAGTCGGGTACGGGTTCTCTGTGCTGATAGCCCCAACGACATCTGGTTTCGGCTGCCAGTTCTGGTCGATGCGCAGTTCGACTTCCGGGCTGGATTTGTAGCCTGCTCGACGTAGGAACTCACACAGGATAATCTGTAGAACACCGTGTAGCCAGGTTCCCACTGACTTCTGGACCGCCTCTCCAAACCAGTATTCGTAAGACGGCTTCTCTCCCGCGTAGCGAGTGCGAAACTCCTCCAATGTGAGCAGGTTAGCAGCCGTTGCCATACGAATAGTTTGACACCAAACTTTGGGTGGGGTGCTATTGTCGACGTGTGAGAGCACGTCAGCTCACGTTCTTCTTCGTCGCAGTTTTCGCCTTCTGCCGCATACCGAGTAGCGCTGCAACCTCTCAGTGGAGTGTCGCGCGCAATCCCCATTTCGAGGTTTATTCGGAGGCTGGGCCGGAGTCCGCCCGGCGCGCAATCGAGCGCTTCGAAGAGTTGAGAGCTTTCTTCGGGCAAAGCCAGATCATTGAAGGCGAAGCCTCCGAAAAACAGCGGCCGCCTCTTCGTGTGATCGGCTTCAGCTCTCAAAGAGAGTACGACGATTTCAAGGTACGGGCTACCGCGGACGCTTACTACACGGGTACCGAAGACCGCGACTATATTGTGATGCCGACGCTTGAAAGCAGCAGTGCGTTTGGGGTTGCGGCGCATGAGTACGCGCACTCCGTTCTATTTGCGCGGGGGTTGAAACTGCCGGCGTGGTTGAGCGAGGGGATTGCGGAACTCTTCTCGACAGTCAGGATCACGAACCGGGGCTACGAACTCGGCGGCCCGCTACGCGCGCGAGTTGACGTATTGCGAAGGCACAGATGGGTTTCCGCTGGGCAGTTGTTTGCAGCTGAACCAAACTCCCGAATGCGCGAGACTCGCGACGGTGCAGCTGTCTTCTACTCCGAAAGCTGGGCTCTCGTCGATATGCTGAGCTCCGACCCTGCTTACGGGAAACAATTCACTAAATTGGTCGCGATCCTGAGCTCGCACTCCGTGAGTTCACAGCAGGCGGTTGAGGACATTTATGGTAAGTCCGGGGACGCGCTGTTGAAAGAGGCCCAGGACTGGATCGGGGGTTCCAGATCGACGTGGCGGCCACTCTCAGGATCCTCGCCGGACAAGGCGCCCGTCCAAGAGATGCACTTAAGTGAGCAGCAGGCTCGCGGCTTGATGGCGGACCTGCTTTTTGCCAATGGGGAGTGGGCGCGATCGGAGGGGATATATGAGGAACTGCTGCGGCTGTCGCCGGCTGATCCAGATCTTCTGGCGTCGCTGGGAACGGTGTCGCTGCGGGAAAACCGTCCGACCGAGGCGGCCGGCTATTTTCGGCGAGCACTTAACAACCATCTGGTGAATGCGGCGATTTGCTACCGTTATGCGCTGCTGGCTGAAGAGATGAATATAACCGCGGCGGAGATCGAACGCGCACTCGAGCAGGCGATCTTTGTGCAACCGGATTTCGATGATGCACGGTATAGACTGGCGCTTTTGGAGAACAACCAGGGCGAGTATGCCGCAGCGGTCCACCAGTTGCAATCTATGTCGCAGCCGTCTTCTGGGCGGGCGTTCGCCTATTACGCGGCTCTTGCTTACGCTCTTGAAGAGTTAGACAGAAGGGAAGAAGCCGCGGCCGCAGCGCGTCAGGCGATGAACCTGGCTTCGACGGCAGAGGAGCGGGCGCACGCGGCCGGGCTGGCCTACGTCGCCGCGACTGACCTCGCAGTTCGCTTCATCCGAGATGCGAACGGCAACCTGGCGTTGAGCACCACGCGAGTGCCGCACGGAACGGCCGCAGAAGTCAATCCGTTCATTGAGCCGGGCGATCATATACGGACTGCCACCGGGCACCTGAGAGAAGTGCAGTGTAGTGGAGGCCGGCTTACAGGACTTCTGGTGGACAGCGCAGGCGGAACGCTCACAGTCGCCATTCCCGATCCACAACACGTGTTGATCAAGCATGGACCATCCAGCCTTTACTGCGGTCCACAGTCCGAGACGAGTGTGGCAATTGAATTTGCAGCCAGCAGGGACTCAGCCACTGGAGTTCTGCGCGGAATGGATTTCAAGTAAACCAATAAAAAATGCACAGCTAACCGGCGAACCGGGGCGCTGTGCATTTCCCACCAACGCGGATTATCCCTATCTAACCCGCTTGCGACCCCACTTTTTGCGCCCAACTGCGAGCAGCGAGATGCCAAACCCCAGGAGCGCGAATTCACTCGGCTCGGGCGTTGCAAAGGTTTCCGCCGTAACGGTCAGCCCGCCGTTCGCCGCGATGCCGGCTGCACTGTCTTCGAGCGCGAAGTAAGTGGATTCCCCGGGAGTGAGAGCAGGCCCGAAGTTCACCGTACCTGCATTTGTTTCGAACGGTATCGTTGACGTAAGATTGCTGAATGTTGTAGTAGGACCTTCGTACCCTGTCGCAGCCGTACCGCAGTAAGCCGCATTAGTGTAAACACAAATGCCGTTGAATGAGAAATCGAAAATTCCAGCGCTGGCGCCCGATCCGGTAAGAGTCAGGCTGGTCAGCGCGCGTGAGTAATTGTCGATAACTGCCACTAAGGATCCATCTCCACCGGGATCAGACGTTCCGTCCGTGAACGTGATGGGTGAGTTGAAGGGAGTTGACCCGGGCACCTGGGACACTGTCGCCATCCCGGTGCTGCCAATTGTAATCAGGAAGTCACAATCGGTAGAGGTGGTGGGCGTAGAAGGGCAAACGACAGACGCGGAGAGATGAACGCCCGCGCTTAGAAAGACTAAAGCCGCGGCAGATAGTAAGTGGCTCTTCATAAGTTCGCCTTAGTATGCGGGAATGCTACCCTTCGATGCAAGGCCGACTTTTTTCGCTCCGCTCACAGCCTCGGAAAGAACGTAAGCCGAGCCATTCTTCGGACTTAGAAAGGGAGTAAGTGCCGCTACAGCGGAACTGGATCCGTGATAGACGCTGGTAAGTCCATCAGTCGATTCAAAGTAAAGATTGTTGGGCTGATTAGCATTCAAAATCACCTGGCCGAGAACACGGTGTTCGGCCTCGACACCCATGATGGACGCCGCGACTTCAGCAAAATACTCCAGCTGAGCGGCGCTGTATGGGCCACCGTAAGGACCATCCGGCACTCCACGTTCTGTACTCCTGGATGCGAGCGAGGCAAATTCGCGAATCGCGTTTAAATATGCGCCGATAAAGGCGTTTTCCAAGGCCTCCAGTGTCGCGATGAAGGAAGAGATATTACTGAAAGTGGCTGACGGGAAATAAAAGGCTTGAAACGGATCGCTGGAGTAGCCGCTGCCGAGATTGCCGACCGCGCGAAGCAGGTTCGCATGCTCGAGTTCCTGACTGAGAGCGGCGCGGAGATAGTCAACGTTAGGCACGTTGCCGGTGCCACTGGTAGCGGTTCCACCTGGACCCGCAAGAGCCGGGTCTTCTATCACGGGGCCTGTAAGTCCGTTGTAATAGAAGGTGGTTGCCAGGTCTTCCGCGATGACTGCCGCCTGGAAAATCTGATTGGCGGTATCTTCGCTCGCTCCCGTGCTCAGCGCACCGAGGGCAGGAAGTTCACCGAAAAGACTTAACGCTGTCGCGCCTAGTGTAACTTGTCCAAGCCCTTTGAAAAATCCTCGCCGAGCAAATGGTCTTGCCACAGCATCTGTAATTTGTTTCAAGTTTCCTCTTCTCCCTTATAAGCTACTTGGCCGCAGAGCGGTCCAACTCTGCTTTCATACAGTCGTACGTAGTAAATACAGCGAATGGATGAATGGGAGGAGAAGACAGTGTCGTAAGGTAAGTTCTAGCGAAGGTACTTACAGTTTGTTAGTGCCCTTCGGCTTCAAGGAAGCGTTCGACCTCGATGGCGGCCATACAGCCGGCTCCGGAGGCTGTGATCGCCTGGCGGTAGATACGATCCTGTACATCGCCAGCGTGGAACACGCCGTGGATATTCGTGCGCGCTCCGCCATGAGTAATGATGTAGCCGTCCGGATCCAGATCAAGTTGCCCAGAAAATGCTTTGGTGTTGGGAATGTGACCGATCGCTACGAAAAAGCCATCTACCTCACGATCGTATGTTTCCCTGGTGACGAGATTTTGAAGTTGTACACCAGTCACTTCGCCTTTTGAGACGTCGTAGACATCTTTGACAATTGTGTTGGTCAGGAACTGAATCTTGGGGTTCTGCCTCGCCCGGTCGAGCATGATCTTCGATGCGCGGAACGAATCGCTCCGGTGCACCATCACGACTTCGCTGCCGAAACGGCTGAGAAAGTTAGCTTCTTCCATCGCGGAGTCGCCGCCGCCGATGACCATAATCTTCTTACCGCGAAAGAAGAAGCCGTCACAGGTTGCACAGGAACTGACTCCGTGACCGATCAGCTTCTGTTCGTTCGGCAGATTCAGCCATCTTGCCGATGCTCCAGTAGCGACGATGAGAGTGCGAGTCTGGATCTTCTCGCCGTCTTCCAGTTCCAGGGTGAACGGGCGTTTGGACAAATCGGCATGCACTACACGGCCGTGCCGATAAGTGGCTCCGAATCGCTCCGCCTGATGCTTCATGTTCTGCACCAGGCCGGGTCCAAGGATCCCCTCGGGAAATCCGGGGAAGTTCTCCACCTCGGTTGTAATGGACAATTGTCCGCCTGGCTCGTGCCCTTCGAGTACGAGAGGAGTGAGGTTTGCTCTGGCCGCATATATGGCAGCGGTGTTCCCGGCGCAGCCCGAGCCGAGAATCACTACGTTTAATAAGTCGCTCATCCGAGGAAATGGTTAGTCAGGTGGAACG
>CBAAAA010000010.1:0-23392 GCA_964658695.1 uncultured Solirubrobacteraceae bacterium
TCCCAATCAAACGTGTACCGAGCATGGCTGATCGCGTCATCGCGATCCCGTGCCCCGGGACGATGCCGCGCCACATCCGCCGCATGCGCCGCAATCTTGTACGCGATAATCCCGTCCTTCACGTCCTTCTCGTTCGGCAGCCCCAGGTGCTCCTTCGGCGTCACGTAGCACAGCATCGCCGCCCCATGCCACCCGATCATGGCCGCTCCGATCGCTGAGGTGATATGGTCGTACCCCGGCGCAATGTCTGTCACTAGTGGGCCGAGCGTATAGAACGGAGCCTCAAAGCACATCTCGCGCTCCTTCTCCACCTGCATCGCAATCTGGTCGAGCGGAATATGGCCGGGTCCCTCGATCATGACCTGCACATCGTGCTCCCAAGCCTTTTTCGTGAGCTCGCCCAGAGTCTTTAGTTCGGCGAATTGCGCCGCATCACTGGCATCGGCAATGCAACCGGGGCGTAAACCATCGCCCAGAGAAAAGCTGACGTCGTGTTTCGCGAAGATCTTGCAGATGGCGTCGTAGTGCTCATACAGGAAGTTCTGCTTGTGGTTCTTCACCATCCACTCGGCGAGAATTGCGCCGCCGCGGCTCACGATGCCGGTGATTCGATTTCGAGTCAGAGGAACGTACTGTACTAAAACTCCGGCGTGGATGGTCATGTAGTCCACCCCCTGTTCGGCCTGCTCCTCGATCACTTCGAGCATCACATTTATATTGAGATCTTCAACCCGGCGCACCCGGCTGAGAGCCTCATATATAGGAACAGTGCCGATCGGGACAGGTGATGCTTCAATAATGGCCTTTCGGATGGCCGGAATATCGCCCCCGGTGGACAAATCCATTACTGTGTCTGCGCCGAACTTGACAGCATAGTCCAGCTTCTCAAGTTCCTCGCTAATGTTGGAGGTCGTGGACGAGTTGCCGATATTGGCGTTGATCTTGCACTTTGACGCGACACCGATGCACATCGGCTGCAGACTGTGGTGATGAATATTGGCCGGGATGATCATCCGTCCGCGCGCGACTTCCTCACGAATCATCTCGGGCGTCAGGTTCTCGCGTTGAGCGATATACTGCATTTCACCAGTTATTGAACCCTTTCGGGCATAGTGAATTTGGGTTCGAACCGGGTCTGCGAAGCGTGCGCTAATCCACTCTTGGCGATTCATGTATCGATTATAGAGTGCATCCGGCAATTTGCGCCCAACCGCTTGGTAAACAGCTGATTCCGCGACTTAGAGCGATTTTTCCACAGATGTTATAGTGGCGGTTAACTGGTTCCGGCTCGCAGCCCGATTTGCTTGCGCCGGAGCAAATGAAAAGACAGGTGCACAGCGATAACAAGATGCATTCTTCGTTGCGCGCGCACCGATTTCGAAGTAGAAAATGCCCAGCGAAACAACCACCTCGACTCCGAACTGGACAGCGCTTCAAGGCCGGGTGCTGGACGGTGGATATGAAATCTCCGAGTGCCTGCTGACCAACCCCGCATCCGCGACATTTCGGATACGGGTGCTTGGAGACCGCTCGGCGCTTGTTCTCGTGAACATCTTTACGGCTGAAGCTGCGCCGCTGGAACAATATCTGCTTTGGCAGGAAGCGCTCGACTTACGCCACCCGAATGTCTCAACGCCTATCACAGTGGGACGGCTGAACTGGGATGGCGCATCCTATCCGTACGTGCTGCTTCGGAAGGCAGATGAGAATCTGGCCGGTGTACTCGGCGAGCGTGCCTTAACTCCAGCCGAAACGCGCGAAGTAGTCCGCGGTGTGGGGGCCGGGCTGGAGTATCTGCATGCCAGCGGGTTCGTTCACGCCGCGCTCTCACCCGAGCATGTGCTCGCAGTGGGCGACACGATCCGGATTTCGAGCACTTCCATCCGGCGCATCAACACGCCCGTTGAAGACGGTGAATCGGATGCAGGGTATCGTGCGCCGGAAAGCGCTGCCGAGAACCTGACCATGCCGGCCGATGTCTGGTGCCTGGGCGCGACGTTGTTTGAGGTTTTAACGCGGCAAAAATGCGCGGGCGATTGCCGCGAGCAGGTGAAGGCTTTGCCCGATCCCTTCGACTGGATCGTCGAACGATGTCTCGAAACTGAGCCGCACGACAGGCCTACCCTCAGCGAAGTCTTTGCCATGTTGAGCGGCGGCGTGAAACGTCCGGCAGCGGAGCCAGTTGCTGATGTTGCTGTCATGACGGCTGCGGCGGGCGCTTCCGCAGGCGTGTATTCGGCGACAGGTCCAGAGCCGGCGGGTGCGGCAGCTAGCGCCGTATCCGGTGCAGCGTATTCATCGGGTGCTGCGACCGCGGCTGCAACAACTGTGGAAGCTCCTCCAGCGGCATCGACGATCTCTCATCAGCCAGCCGAGATCGGTCGCGGCGCGGCACAGCGGCAGGCGCCAGCCACTCCACGTTCGACATCTTCATCTGGACTCGCCTCACCTGGACCATCTGGGCGCCCGACCGAATCGCCGCGGCCAAAACTGACGGGCGCCGTTAAGCCGGTCTATACAGACAATCGTCCTCGAGTGCCGCAGCTGGTTCGAGACTCGCCAACGGAGTCGCCGCGGATCAAGTTTCTCAGCTACGCCTTTCTGGCTATCGTGCTGGCGGGAGGACTGCTCTGGTTGACCAGGCCGAAACCGGAGAGACCGCATCCGTCTCCGAGCACCCCCGCGGCGCGCACGCAAACAGTTACTCCACCGAACGGTTCGTCCACTGCGGCAGTAGCTTCTACTCAACCCGAAAGTGGCTCGTCAGCGACGCGAAAATCGCCAGCTGCGGCTTCCTCATCGGCTTCTTCAACTGCGTTTTCCCCAGCCAATTCATGGCGCGTCGTGGTTTTCACTTTTTCGCGTAAGCAAGAAGCTGAAAGCCGTGCCAGGAATTTGAGCACGCGCCATCCCGGATTCAATCCTGAGGTGTACTTGCCGGATGCGAAAGGCCCGTACCTGATCGTGCTCGGCGGTCCGATGAGCCGCGATGAGGCGAACCGGTTGCGACAGAAAGCGCGTGCGGCCGGATTTCCCCGCGATGCCTATGTGCAGAATTTCAATCACTAGGATCAGCTGGCACGGTGACTCCCGGCATTCTTGGTCAGTACAGAACCGTTGATGCCCTGGAAGGCATTCGACACCTCTTAACGGAACTCTCGAAAATGAGTCAATCGGTCTCCTTTTCTTCTAAAGCTTTGCTTACGCGAATAGATCCGTAATGGCTTTGCCCCTTCCATCTTTTGTTACGTAAACTGGCCGTTTTTCCACCAAAAACGCATAAGTCGGTGGAATGCCCAGAGCGTGATACAAGGTGGCGTGAAGATCTTCCACCGGAACGGGATTTGCAATCGTCGTGCAGGGACGCTCATCAGCGGTTTTGCCGTATACCATGCCCCGTTTAATCCCGCCTCCGAACATAACAATGGAACCCGCCGCGGTGAAGTGCCGGTGCATTCCGTAATGTTTGGGTTCGCTCATCACGTCCGGTGTGTTGGCCTGGTCCTTCACTTCCTTCCCGACTTTGCCCTCCGTGATAGCGTCACGGCCGAACTCGCTTGCCAGGATGACCAGGGTTCGGTTCAGCAATCCGCGCTCTTCCAAATCGAGGATCAACTGGCTAACCGGCCGGTCGATTTCACTCTTCATCGCAGCGGCGCGCTCATGACCATTTTCGTGCGTGTCCCAATATCTGAATGGAATGTATTCGGTGGTCACCTCGATATAGCGCGCACCGGCCTCTACCAGGCGTCGGGCAAGCAGACAGCCCTCACCAAAGCGCGAACTGCCATAGACCTCGGCGCTTTTCTTCGGCTCGAGCGACAGGTCGAAGGCTTTCGCGGAAGGCGAAGTGAGAAGACGGTTGGCGGCGTCCATCGAGCGAATTAGAGACTCGCGCTGGAAATCTCCGCCGTATCGATAAACAGGCTCACTAGCCAGTAGCTGCTCATAAACGCGGCGGCGACTTCGGAATCGGGTATCGCCGAGTTCCGCCGGAGGCCTCACCGCGGCTGCTGCATCGGCCGGGTCCGTGATCAAAAAAGGCGCGTACTCGGTGCCCAGAAATCCCGACGTATGGAAAGCCTTAACGGACGCGCTCTCAGCGCCGATCTCTAGATTTTGCCCGATGGCGATGAACGGCGGAACGGTGGGGTTCCTCGGACCCATGACCTTCGCAACCACAGCACCGAGGTGCGGCACAGCCATCGGCTGCGGCGGGATGTAGCCGGTGTGCCAGTGATATTGATGCCGCGAATGAAGGATGAAGCCGAGGTCGGCGCCTTGGAAACTGCGGATCAGAGCGCCCCGATCCATGACACGAGCCACGTGCTCTAAACCGGCCGAGATCTTGATGTCATCCACAGACGTATCGATGCTTGGAAAGGTGCTCAATACGCGCTCGGTGCGAACACCCGGTTCAAAGGGCGTGTAGCGCTTGGGATCCCATGTTTCCGTCTGCGCCATTCCGCCCGCCATCCAGAGAACGATGACGGAGTCGGCGGTGGGCTTGATCGTAGGGCCATCGGTTGCGGTCAGAATCTCAGGGCGGCCGCCGGCAAGAGCAGCCAAAGTGGCGCCAGCGGTTGTCCCCATAAAACCGCGACGGCTCATCCGGGAGTAGATTCGCTTCTCTTCTGCATTCATGTTCGGAAAATCTCTCAATATATCAACTGAAACTCGGGTTTGATCAGAACAGCCCAGAGCAGGTCGGCAAGACCGTCTGGCGAGGGGACATTCGACCCCGGTGAGTTCTGCAGAACTGCATCGCAGATGCGGCGCTCGGCCGCTGAAGGAAGCCGCCCCAGTGCGTATCGAAAGACGCGATCTTCCACGTCCTTTGTAGATTTGAGAACCGGACCCGGCGGCAAAGGCGTCCCGGGATGGGGAGGAACCAGCCGGTCCATGTCAGGCTGATGATCAAAGATAAAAAAGCGTGCTCGTGCGCTCTCGCCTAAAGCAAGCGGCATCTGTTCGAACCCGGGCGCGCCATGCAAATGAGTGAAGTGTTTGCCTGAAAGGTCGTACTCAAGGACGGAAGAGAGTTTCACTCGCACGGCATCGGGAACAGTGGCCGTGCTTGCTTCGCGCAGGCCCGAATCGCCGATAGGTTTCATGGATGAGAGCGGCGCCTTTCCAGCAGGGCCCTCCAACTCAGCATTCATCCAGATAGGCAGGCCTTTGTCGGGAGCCGTCGAGGAAGCATCTTGCACGATCAGAAATAGTTTGCTCGAGTTCGAAATGTCAATGTCGAACGGAATGGGAGCGGGCGTTTCCCCACGAGCCTCATTGACCTGAGCGGCGAACAAACTCCGGGGGTCCGGTGGGAGTTCCCCCAGCATTCTGCGAGCGCCGCGATTAAGCCAGTGCGTCAGTGTTTCGCCGTTCATCAGTTCAATTCCCTGGATGGTGGTCGGCTGGTTGTCCCGGGTGGAGAAGACCTGATCGCGGATCGGCCTACCCAAGGCGCGTGTGAGGCTGCTTGCAGCGATTCGCCACTCGCGGGAGTAGTCGCCCGCGGCGGTCTCGTTCAGATCTGTCGACAAATCCTTTCGTGGCACAGTGTCGAAAGCAGCGGACACTGGCAGCAGCGTTAAGCCGCCGGGCAATAGAGTTCTTGACGCGGAAGAGCGAACAGTGGCCTTTCGAATAATGTGATCAACGGAAGGCGGCGCTACGTGCCAGTCGCCCGTGATCGAGGCTACCGCATCGGCAAACTGCTCGGCTGTGAGACGTCGGACTTCAGGCCCACGGAAGACGTATTGCTTGCTTGGCCCATCCTTGCGTTCCACCGCGGCAAGACCGTAAGCGCGGGAGCTGACCATGATGGCAATCAGGCGCTTCATGTTGTAGCCATGTGCGACAAAGTCAGCGGAAAGCCAGTCGAGTAGTTCGGCATTCCAGGGCTCGTCGTCCATTTCGTCGACATTCTCGACCAGGCCGTGCCCGAACAGTCTTTCCCAGAAGCGATTCACCAGCGTGCGTGGCAGGCGTCCGTCGCGGGGATCGGTGAAGATGGCCGCCGCCGCGGCGTGGCGGTCGGACAAACTGTTTGAGGACGGCAGGCGATTCAGCTCCGGATAAAGGAACCCGGGCGTCGCATACTTGTGCTGCGCTACGTCGCAGCGGTAGAGCTCCAGTTTGTCGTCCTGCGAGAAGTAGCTGGCGAGCGAGTAGGCGTCCTTCAGTTTCCAGCTGCTGATAAAGCTGTCGTGGCACGAGTTGCACTTCAGGTTGATTCCCAAAAAGATCTGAGCGGTGTTCTGAGCGGCCTGAAGCGCCGGGGTTTGGCTTGCGCTGACCGTACCTCGCCAGTTCACGCCGACGAGAAATCCATCCGGATCGTCCTGGCCGGTTGGATCGATCAGCTTAGTGACAAACTGATCGTAAGGAAGATTCGCCTCGAGCGAAGAGAGAAGCCAGCGGCTGATGCTTTTGCGCGATGCAGTCTCTGAATAGTAGTTCGCGCCCTCGTCGTTGCGGAGTAAGTCATTCCAGAAAGAGATCCAATGCTCTGCGTACCTGTCGTTATTGGCAAGCAGGCGCTCGACGAGATGCTGACGTTTCGACCCGGACTTATCAGCAACGAACTGCTGCAGATCTTCGGGGGGCGGAAGTAGTCCCCAAATATCCAGATAAGCTCGCCGCGCAAACTGCGCATCGGAGGCTGGCTGCGGATCTTTCACACCATTCCTGGCGAGATATTGAGCTACAAAACTGTCGACCGGAGTTGACCATGAAGGCCAAGGGGAGCGGGGCACTGCCGGAGCAGTTAACGCAAGCGACGATTCCCATTTGGGCTTTGCCGGAGGAGCATTGGGATTGGGACGGGCGCCCTCATCGATCCAGGTCTTGATTGAGGCGATTTCCGCTTCCGAGAGCGGCTTACCGCCAAAGGGCATGCGCGGCTCGGTCTGGCCGGTGATGCGCTGCATTATCAGACTTCTTGAACCGTTTCCAGGACGGATGGCGGTACCGCTTCGACCGCCGTTTAAGACGTCCGGGTAAGTCGCTAACGACAAGCCCCCGGAGCGCTTCTCCGCGTCGTGACACATGGCGCACCGCGCGCTCAATATTGGAGCGATCTGCCGGTCGAAGTCTATCGTGCCCGATGTGATCTGAGCTGCTGAACAGAGGCTTGTGAAAGAAAGGATCCCGACGATGGCCAGCCACCGCGGAAGTTGCGCTTGCAAGGCGGGAAGGATCGATTGCACTAACAAACCTCCTGGACTGCCGCGCCTGACTCTTTCTCAAAGCCTATCAGATCAAACGTTCTAATCCCGGCGTCGCGCCTGATGCGCCTGGTCATCGCCGGCAGCGAAATCGCTCGAAAGCGATTTTAGAAATTCGACAAGATCCTGGCGATCCCTGCCGGAGAGAGTAATACTCTCGATACGCTTGTCCCGATTAGGATTCGAGTTGCCGTGGCCAGCGTAAAAGTCGACTACTTCCTTCAACGTTCTCAGACTGCCGTCGTGCATGTAAGGAGCGGTAAGAGCCACGTTCCGCAGGGAAGGGGTTTTGAAAGCGCCTTTATCAGCCTGCAGGTGAGTCTCACTGTAGCGCCCAACATCGGTAATCGTTCCCTGATCGTCCACGCCGACTCCGATGTTGTGAAAAAGGTCATCCGTGAAAAGCGCGTATTGGCCTGTAACCAGGTGACAGGAGGCGCAATTTCCACGCTTGGGATCTTCGAATACCGCCAAGCCGCGGATCGCTGCCGGGCTTAAAGCCGTTTTGTCCCCGCCGTATTGATACCGGTCAAACGCCGAGTCACCAGTGACCAACGTTCTTTCAAAGCTGGCTATTGCCTGCTCGATCTTGCCTAGAGTGACCGGACCGGGCCCGAACGCTTCTTCGAAGCTTCGTCGCATCGCGGGATCCGCATTGAGTTTCGATACAGAGACCTCATGTGGCTGATTCATTTCGACCGAATTCGCCATCGGTCCACCTACTTGCTCCTCCAGGCTTCCTGCCCGCCCATCCCAGAACTGTTTGTGATCGTAAGCAGCGTTCAAGATACTTGGCGCATTGCGCTGTCCTGTCTTGCCCCCCACTCCGACCGAATGTCTCAGGCCATCTGTAAAGCTACGCTCTGGATTGTGGCAGGATGAGCAGGAAATCGAATCATTTAGCGACAGGCGCTTGTCGAAAAAGAGCTTACGTCCCAGAGCGACCGTTTTAAGTGTAGGCGGATTGTTGTCGGGTATGGGTACGGGCGGCAAGCCCAGAGGCGGCTTCGCGAGTTGCATTGCCGGCCCGACTGGCTTGACCCGCTCGAGGGAAATCCTGCCTGGATCACCGCTTCTCTTGGTGCAAGATACCGGGATTCCAGCCACAAAAACGATCGCACCGACAAGGAGAGTGATTCGAAGCCCAAACATCCGACAGCTCCATTATCCGATGACGAAGTTCAAGAACATGAGCGGCTGGCAACGGCTCCCGAATGGTTGCATTGCAACTAATCCAGCATTCTGAACCGGCGAAAGGCGATTATAGAGGGAGATGTCAGCTACTTCAGGAACGTTCGGCCTGCTCCTGTCTGTAAGTGCGGTAATGCTCTGCGGTTGCGGGAGTTTGAGAAAGACCGAGTCTCCGGTTGAACAGAAGAAACCGGCAGCGCCACCGGAAATTACCTTTTATAAGGTGGATCCCGCAACCGCCGGCAGCATAAACGGAAGCATCCGGTTTGTTGGTGCGAAGCCAAGGCCCAAGTTAATTGACATGAGCGAAGATCCGGCCTGCGTCGAAGCACACCACACAAAGGCCTATGACGAATCGCTTGTCGTCAGCAAAAGCGGGAGATTAGCCAATGTCTTCGTTTACGTAAAGAGCGGGTTAGAAGGCAAGCATTTCGAGCCGTCGCAAACGCCCGTCACCATCGATCAACAAGGCTGCTGGTTTCGTCCACGAATCATCGGCATTCAGGTCGGGGAGCCTCTGCGCGTATCGAACTCGGATCCCGTCACCCACAATATCCATCCGCTTGCGGAGATCAATCGGGAATGGAACCACAGTCAGGGCCCCGGCGATCCTCCAATTGCACGAAAATTTATCAAGCCCGAGATTATGATTCCAGTGAAGTGTAATATTCATTCCTGGATGCACGCCTTTATCGGAGTGGTCGACAATCCGTATTTTGCCGTATCGGGCGACGATGGTTCATTTCAAATCCACAATCTGCCTCCGGGCGACTATGTCATCGAAGCTTGGCACGGAACGCTAGGAACACAGCAACAACGAGTAACCGTTAGGCCTTCGGCAACGGCGGAGCTCAATCTCACGTTCAGGAGAAAATAAGTTTGAAAAAATCATTCAGCTGTACGACCTTGACCTTGCTCGCGATTCTTAGCTGCGGTTGTTCTAAGCCGGCGCCCGAAAAACCCGCTCAGGCCGAAGCCTCGCCGTCTCCTGCAGAATCTACGGCGTACCGAATTTACGTCACCAACGAAATCTCCGGCGACATGACCGTGATTGACTCCGCGAGCAGTAAGATGATCGCGACCGTCCCATTGGGAAAACGTCCCCGCGGCATTCATCCCAGTCCGGACGGAAAAACCATCTATGTGGCGCTAAGCGGGTCTCCCATCGCGGGGCCGGATGTGGATGAAAGCACTCTACCGCCTCCCGATAAATCGGCCGACGGCATCGGTGTTTTTGACGTCGCACAAAACAAACTGGTCAAGACGATTCACGCCGGATCAGATCCCGAGAATTTCGACGTGAGTAAGGACGGAAGCCAAATCTTCGTTTCTAACGAGGATCAGGCGGCAGTAAGTATCGTTGATATTGCGGCCGGCCAAGTTGTGAAGTCGTTCAAGGTCGGACCGCAGCCCGAGGGCGTCAAAGTAACTCCCGATGGCAAGCACGTCTATATCACATCGGAAGAGACAGGAACGATTGCGGTGCTTGATCCGGCAGCCGGGAAAATTGTCAAGACGATCAAAGTGGGGCACCGGCCGCGTTCGGTCGCTTTCCTGCCGGACGGTTCACGTGCGTATATCAACGCGGAAAATGATGGAACAGTGGTGATCGTGGATGCGGTAAAGCAGAAGATGCTCAGTACAATTCCGCTTGGCAAGCCCGGGTTGGTCAAGCCGATGGCCGTCCTTCTCTCCCCGGATGCAACCCATCTGTACGTCAGTACAGGAAGAGGGCACAAAGTTTTTATAATCGACACAACTACTAATAAGCCGATAGCCGATATCGAAGTGGGTCCGCGCCCCTGGGGAATCGGGCTTTCGCCGGACGGGAAGTTTCTCTATTCAGCAAATGGACCGTCGAACGATATATCCGTCGTCGATCTTGCTTCGAATCAAGTCATTCGGAAGATCAAGGCTGGTTCCAGTCCCTGGGGTGTTCTTACGCTCAACCGTTAAGTGCCAACCAACTCATCGGTTCATCACAAACGAGAAAAGTTTGTCACCCGCGCCGGCTAAGACGTACTGTAACCCGTCAAGCTCATAAGTAATTGCGCCATTCGACAACGAGCTACCGAGGTTTGAGTGCCACAACACCTCACCGCTAGTCGCATTCAGAGCAACGAGATTGTTCGACGGATCCCCAGCGAAGATCAGGTTACCCGCCGTGCTCAAAAGGCCCCCACGAATACCAGATCCTTCCCATTTATGGCTCCAACGGATTTTGCCCGTCCGATAATCGATCGCTTCGAGCATCGATTCAGCCCATCCGCCCTGGTCGTTCCCGGTCCAACCCTCTGGCTTTTCGCCATTGTCGTAGAGGTAGTAGAGGCTGAAGGCGCGCGTGGCATTGATGTAAAACAAGCCGGTTTGCGGGCTGAAAGTCGGTGGCGGCCAGTTTGCAGCGCCGCCCTGGTTGGGTGAGACAAGTACACCGGCAATCTTTGGCTCCTTCTCAGGATTTGGGATTGGCTGACCTTTCTGGTCCACGCCTTTCGTCCAATTGGTCCTGACAAACGGCTGACTGACATAATTCTTCCCAGTCTTACGATCGAGCACAAAAAACCAACCATTGCGGCTGGCCTGCGCCACAAGCTTTGCCGGTTGGCCATTCATCTCTGCGTCAATGAGAACCGGAGTTTGAATAGCATCCCAGTCGTGGGTGTCGTGAGGAGAAGGCTGAAAGTGCCAGATCAATTTGCCGGTATCGGCGTCGAGCGCCACGATAGACTCCGTGTAAAGATCATCCCCGATCCGTCCTCTTCCATCTACCACAGGCTGCGGATTTCCGGTCCCCAGGAAGAGCATGTTCATCTCCGGATCGTAGGTGCTGGACAGCCACGTCATGCCGCCTCCGTGTTCCATGGCGTCGGCATTTGGCCAAGTCTCGGAACCCGGTTCTCCGGGCTTAGGCACAACCGAGAAATGCCACTGCAGATCACCCGTTTCCGGATCGCGCGCTTCCAGATAGCCGGGACGATCGAGATCGTCGCCGCTCACCCCGGTGATGATGTGATTCTTGACAACAATCGGCGCGACTGAGGCATAGTACATCTGATCCATATCGCAAATAGGCTTACTCCATCGCTTCTTGCCGTCGGAAACATTGAGCGAGACAAGATTGCAATCCGGCGTTTCGAAGTAGAGCCAGTTACCGGAGATGCCCACGCCCCGATTTCCCAGATGAATGCCTCCACTCGAAGTCCAGCTGTATGTCCAGATTTCGCGGCCGCTACGCGCATCGACCGCCCACACCTTGTCTGGGACCGTAAAATAAATGACTCCATTTACTAATAACGGAGTGGCGGAGATGCGGCCGCCCGAAGGATCGCCGCCGGCGCTACGGATCTGATACATCCAGGCGAGACTCAACGCCTTCACATTCGAATCGTTGATTTTTGTGAGTGTGCTGAAGCGCCGGCCTGAGTAGTCACCGTTGTAAGTCGGCCAGGAATTAATTGGCGGCTGCACAAGCAATGACGGATCGAGGCCACTCCCAGGGGAATGGGAGGGTAAGCAAAGGAGCGTGCACGTGAGTAGCGTTGCGATAGCAACAATCTTCATTTCAAGGTCTCCAGATAAGCGACCACATCGTGGATTTGCTTGTCACTGTATTCATCCAGAAGAGCGACGTGCGCAGTGTAGGGATCATGCTTTTCGACAGTCACTCCAGGGCCACGGGCAATCGTGCGATACACCCCCGAGTCATCGCGAAGAGAAACGTTGAAATCATCCATTTCGTCAAGCACGCCTGTTACTTTTTCTCCGGTAGCCGTTTTGACAGTGACGGTGACCGGTTTCCGTGAAGTAGGAGTGGAGCGCCTGCCGAATGCGGCGGCCTGCGGAAACACAACCTTCAGCTGCAATACCGCCGGTTGATATTTGCCGGCAATATGCGCCAGATCGCCTTCCGGCGAGTGACAACTGCTGCATTTCCCCGCGCCCTTGAAATAGGCTTCGCCTTCTTTGGGATCGCCGACCAGGATATCCAAAGGCTTGTTGTAGGGCCCGGTGCGAAGCGTATTCTCAACCTGCTGGTGCAGGAAGTGCGATAGATCGACGATCTGCTCGTGACTCAAGGTGGGGGCGCTACTGTCGGCGGGGTGGCCTTTGCCGAGAAACGGGCCGATCGTGCTGCCATAACGATCGTGCAGGACCACAAGGGATCGCACCAGATCAGCGCCGCGTTCCGTGCCACGCGCTCGCGTGCCGTGACAGGTGATGCATTGCCCGATATAGATGGTCCTGCCGCGCGCAGCTGCGTCCTCATCGACTACCTGCTTGTCGTTCGCGCCGGCCTCATCGATCATGTTCCGAGGTCTCTTTGCCGGGCCGGAGGACGTGACGCCAGCCGTTCCGCCGGCGGGAGAAGGCGGCAAGTTCTTGCTAAGGTAATCAACAATGGCCGCAAAGTCCTCATCGGAACCTTTCGCGCCACGGCCAATCATGTTTGATACGATGCCCCCCCACTGCTCGCGAGTCATTCCCTTTCCGAGAACGATTTGCGCCGGGTGACAAGCCGAACAAACTCGCTGGACAACTTCCCGATTCGGCGCATCAGGTAGTTGCGGAGCCTGCGCCCAGGCGGCCCACGGTGCAATGCCGGCTAACAGGAGAAGGGGTGCAATGAATCGAGACATCGAATTCCTTACGATACGATACAACGGAGAACCGGGAAGCCGGTTGAGATGCCAAGAGGCATCCGGGTTTCTGACCACAACCTCGGTCCTGGAACAACTGATGATATTGTGTGAACGCCGGAGCCATTATCCTGGGGTATGTTTCACTTTTGAAGCCGGAATCGCGAAATGTACGAGGGTCTTCCCGGAGCCACATTTACGCGCTTAACCGATGGATGGCGGGCCTCGCCTTCATGATTTCGCTTTCCGGCATCCTCCCTCTTGCCGCACAAGAACCGGATCCGCATTTATCACAAGCCCCTGGAAGCAGGGCCGCTTCTACGCGAGAGTTTCTCGGCTTGGGCGCCGCGCCCGATCCCGCGGCAGCGAGAAAAGGCGAGACGCTCTTTAAAGAGAATTGTAGTACTTGCCACGGCGAGAACGCACGCGGAGCGCAAGCCCCCAATCTGGTGCGGTCGACGGCGGTCCTTCACGATACGAACGATGAAGAGATAGAACCGGTCGTGAAGAACGGGCGTGCGGCGGCGGGCATGCCGCCTTTTCCGCAACTGTCTCACGACGAGATACACGACATTTCCCAATACCTTAAGTTGCAGGTGGAACTCGCGGCAAATCGCGGCACTTATGGTCAAACGTATGCCGGGGTGAAGAATCAGCTTAGCGGCGATCCGAAACAAGGAGAGACATTCTTCCAGGGGAACTGTGTCAATTGCCATTCGACAACGGGCGACCTGGCCAGAATTGGCTCGAAATTTTCTCAGCCTTCCGTGATGCAATCCCGGTTTATCTGGCCGATATCAAAGGAGCCCCCCCACGCCACAGTCACCACCCAAGCAGGAGAACAAGTGACTGGCTCCGTTGTGAAGCTGGATGACTTCGACATCGCGATTCGGGACGCGAATGGAGGGTATCACTACTGGCCTTCATCGGAGGTGAAGGTGCAGGTTGTAGACAAATTGGCAGGACATCGCGCGCTTCTGCCCAAATATACGGACCGGGATCTGCACAACATCACCGCTTTTCTGGAGACGTTGAAGTGACGAGGTCTTGTGGTATCGTTTTCGTGCTCGCCGCCGCAGCGATGTGCGGCCTTCTTCGCGGACAAGGGCTGGATCGATCGATGCTGACGCTCTTCAAACAGCCCGCCGACGTCTGGCCTACCTATAACGGAGACTATTCGGGACGCCGCTTCAGTAATATTTCACAGATCAACGGATCCAACGTGGATTTGTTGAAAATCGAATGGGAGTACCGCATCTCCGGCATCGGCCCCCAACGTGGGGTGGGCAGTCCGACCATCAAATCGACTCCGCTGCTGGTGAACGGTGTCCTCTATTTCACAATTCCCGATCATGTTTTCGCATTGAACGCGCGCAGCGGTCAGCTCATCTGGCAGTTCGATTTTCAGGATCATGGTGGCCACCTGGTCGGTCAACGCGGAGTGGGCATGTATGGAAATTGGCTCTACTTTCTCACGCCGGACGGCTGGTTCATCTCGCTCGATGCCAAGGATGGCAAGGAGCGCTGGCGCAAGAAAGTAGCCGACGAAAAACTGCAATATTTCACGACCATGTCCACCATGATCGTCAAGGATCATGTATTGGTTGGAGTCGGAGGCGATGCTATGGACATGCGCGGCTATCTGGAGGCGCACGATCCTGAAACCGGCGCGTTGCAGTGGCGCTGGTGGAGCGAACCCCTGAAAATGGGAGACCCGGGTTCTCAGACATGGCCGAATCAATCGGCTATGGATCACGGCGGCGGAATGACCTGGCTGCCAGGTTCCTATGATCCGGACCTGAATCTTATCTACTGGGGTACGGGCAACGCGAACCCGGTCTTCGCGGGGCAGGGCCGCAAGGGCGCTGACTTGTATACGGCATCCATAGTCGCTCTCAATCCCGATAACGGCAAACTCGCCTGGTGGTTTCAAGCGTCCCCGCATGATACTCACGATTGGGACAACGTCGAGACGCCGGTTTTATTCGATGCGGTCATCGATGGGCGGCCACGTAAACTGCTGGCGCAAGGATCGAGATGCGGCTGGTTCTTTGTACTCGACCGCACCAACGGTAAAGATCTGGTCTCCAAGCCGTTTTCCGGGACAGGCAATTGGGCCAAGGGAGTGGACGCGAAAGGACAACCGATTCCCGATGAGGCAAAAGAGCCGAAAGTGGATGGCTCAATGATCGATATGCCTGCTTTGGGCGCGACCAATTGGCCCCCTCCCAGCTATGATCCCCAGACCGAACTCTTCTACCTGAATGGAATGGAAGGTTACGGGATTGCCTATCTTTATGACACGTCGCCGGAACCTGAAGGGTACGGTGGAGGCGGAGGGGGAACGTTCGACATGCGCACGACTCTATTCGCGCTGGATGTTCGCACGGGCGCTGTTAAATGGAAGCACTCCCATCCGGCAGGCGCCGCATCGGGAGGTGGTCCCAGCGGGGGGATCCTGACGACGGCGGGCCATCTTCTTTTCACGGGTGATTCCGGACAGTTGGCGGCTTTTGATCCGTCTACGGGTAAAATCCTATGGCATCAAAGGCTGACAGCGCCTGTAAGTAACGGACCCTCCACTTACATGCTCGACGGTAAACAGTTCATCATTGCCGGGGCGGGTGACACTCTTTACTCGCTGGCGTTGGCGGGAAATGAATCACGCGCTGCAAGAGGCGGCGGACCCAACCACTTAGTTACCGCGCAGTAAGTTGTAGCGCGTTAAGCCTGTAAGTGCGCCTAATCTCCTAGACAAAGCGCTTTTAGATACTCTCCCACTCCAAGCAGAAGATATTGTTTGCCGTCCAGCAGATACGTCTGGGCTCCATTGCTCAGGTTCCCGCCAACATCCATTTCCCACAACAACTTTCCATTAGCTGGATCAAATGCAACCAGGCGCTTTCCACCATCGGTGGCAAATAACAACTTACCGGCGGTCGTGAGCAGACCTCCGCTGCCGCCGCTGGGCCAGCTATGCCGCCACACTTCCTTGCCTGTTTTGTAATCGAGGGCAAGCAGCGACGCGTTCAGCCCTCCAGAGGGTTTTTCGGTGGCCCCATATCCTTCCGGATGCGGATCCGTATCGGTCAAGTAGAAGGTGCTGTAATTTGCGGTCGTACTGACATAGAACAGCTTGGTATCCGGATCGTAACTGGGCGGCGGCCAGTTAGTCGATCCGCCAGATGGAGGAGAGACGAGAACACCTGCTATCTGAGGCTCTTTGCCTTCGTCGGGAATAGGTGTGCCATTTGCATCGACACCCTTCGACCAGTTCATAGTCTCCAGGTAGGGCCGGCTCACGATGTTTTTCCCAGTCTCCCGGTCCAACACAAAGAAATAGCCGTTGCGGTTTGCCTGAGCAATCAGTTTCCGCGGCTTACCGTCGATTTCTGCGTCAATCAAAACCGGTGTCTGAGCAGCATCCCAATCATGCGTGTCATGCGGAGATGTCTGGAAGTACCACACCAGCTTTCCCGTGTCGATATTCAACGCCACGATCGAACACGTGTAAAGGTTAGCTCCCTTGCGACTCTGGCCGGCCATCACGGGATTCGGATTCCCCGTTCCAACGTAATAGAGATGAAGATCCGGGTCATAGGTGCCAGGAATCCATGTCATCCCGCCCCCATGCCGCATCGATGCCTCATCCGGCCAGGTGTTCGATCCAGGATCTCCCATTTTCAGAGGCTCGCTCCACCATTTCCACTGAATCTCTCCCGTCTCCGGGTCATGCGACTCCAGGTAACCGGGTACATCCAGCGAGTCCCCACCTACCCCGACAATGACATGATTACCAACGACAATCGGTGCGGATGTAGAAAAGTACTCTTCTTTCACATCGGCAATTTGATGGTGCCAGCGCTCTTTACCGGTCTTGGCATTCAGCGAGACCAGGTAGTTATCGGGAGTCTCGAAGAATAACCAGTTGCCGTACATGCCGACCCCGCGATTCCCAATGTGAATTCCTCCCGTCGTGCGCCAGAAATAATGCCACAGCTCCTTTCCGGTGCGCGCGTCGATGGCCCATGTATTATCCGGTAGCGTGGCATAAAGCACGCCATTAACCAGCAGCGTTGCGCATTTCAAGTTGTTCCCGAACGGATTTTTTTCAGCGACAACCGGCTTTCCCTCACCGCCAACGATCGCTCCCGGCGTTTCGCCGGCGTTGGCCTTATAGGACCACGCTTCCTTTAACTTGGATACGTTGCTCTGGTTGATCTGATCGAGCGTGCTATAACGGCGTCCCGAATAGTCTCCGTTATACGTCGGCCAGGCATTAGTCGCCGGTTTGGTCAGTAACGCCGGATCCAGAGCTTGCGCCGGTAAGAAAGCACAGGTAAAAATAAGAAAGCAGGCTAATTTCATTTCAACGTCAGTAAATAAGAGGTTAGATTGTGGATGTCCGCATCCGTGTACTGTTTTAGCAGCGCCATGTGGCCCTCCATCGGATCATGAAGGACAACCTTGGGCACATCGTCGCTTTCCCGCGCGATGGTAGTGGCTTTATCATCCGGTCCCACAAGCGTGATGGAGTAATCATCGATTTCGGTAACCCTTCCTTCGGTCACAGCGCCCGAGGCATCTGTCACTGTAGCCGTAATAGCGGTCGCCGCATCTGAGTTGGCCATGCGGCGGGATTCGCGAGGCATAATAATCTTCTGTTGCAGCGCCACGGGATCATACTTTGAGGCCACATGCGCCAGATCCTTTTCAACCGAGTGGCATGCCGTGCATTTTCCTGCGCCCGTAAAATAAGCTTCGCCAGCCTTCGCGTCGCCCACAACGATATTCAAGATCTGGTATGTGCCGCGTTCCGCGGCCGCACGGACGCGATCGTGCAAAAAGGCCGCGATGTCGCTGACCTGATTTTGAGCAAGATCGAATCGTGGCATCCCTTTATCGGGCCGGCCGACGTGGATGAAAGCGCCCAGCAATTTGCCGTCCTCGTCATGCAACACAATCTCCGAACGAACCAACGAAGGCCCGGTCTCCCCGCCTTTCGCACCCCCGCCATGGCAAAAAGCGCAATTGGCGGTGTAGATTTTCACACCTGACTCAAGCACTTCGGGCGAGTACGTCTTGTAGTCTCCCCCAGCGCCCTGAAATCTCCTCTGGGCTGTCGGAGGAGGATTGCCCGGCGTCACCCGGGCCGGCGAATTGGGGGCTCCAGGCGGCGTTTGAGCATTCAGTGTTACGCCAAACCCGGTAAGGAGGAGTGTCCACAGGGCTCGCTTCACGTGTTCGATCAAAGAGGGATAACTCCTTACAATCAGCAATTTCCAGTTTAGCCCGGTGACTCTGAAGTCGTTAAATTTCTGATCCAGCGTCTCGCGAAACGGCTGCTCGCGCTGCCCTGCACTCGACTTACTTGAACCTCTACACTATGCTTGGTATACCCAATCGTCGTCTTGACTTCAAATTGGCTCCGGGGTTCGAGAGTTGCTACTAAGATCTGTTGTTTTTGTCTCGCTATCGTTGTGCCCGCTTTCCTGTCTCGCTCAGGAAACATATAGAGATTGGAAAGTGGTAGGCGGTTCGCCTTTTAATCTGCACTACTCCGCACTGGACGAGATTAACAAGAGCAATGTTTCGCAATTGCACGTCGCTTGGACATACGACAGTGGCGATGCTTATCCCGACTCTCAGATTGAGTGCAATCCCATCGTGATTGACGGTGTGATGTACGTCACTACACCAACACTGCGGGTCGTGGCTCTCAATGCAGCTACCGGCGAACAACTCTGGAGCTTCGATACGACAAAAGGCCGTGCGCCGAATGTCAATCGCGGCCTGACTTACTGGTCGGATGGATCGCAAGCGCGAATCCTGGTAACCGCCGGTTATGAATTGTTCAGCATCGACGCAAAAACCGGCAAGCCTGATGCCGATTTCGGAGCGCATGGGAAGGTAGATCTCCGTCAGCCTTTCGAAACACAGGGCCGGGAGGCTTCACTTACAGTAACCAGCCCGGGAACCATCTATAAAGACCTGCTCATCCTCGGGAGCGCCGTTGCGGAAAATCTGCCTGCGACATATGGCGACGTGCGCGCCTATGATGTACGCACCGGAAAGCTTCGCTGGACGTTTCACACCATCCCTCGACCCGGTGAATTTGGCTACCAGACCTGGCCCCCTGATTCCTGGAAGACAACCGGCGCCGCCAATAACTGGACCGGCATGGCGCTGGACCCGGAGCGCGGACTCATCTACATCCCAACCGGATCCGCGGCTTTCGACTTCTATGGGGCAGATCGTCACGGCGATGATCTTTTCGCCGATACCCTGTTGTGCCTGGATGCGGCTACGGGAACAAGAAAATGGCACTTCCAGGCAATCCGCCACGATGTGTGGGATCTGGATTTCCCGTCGCCTCCGACGCTACTCACCGTGCGGCGCGCCGGCCGTATGGTGGATGCCGTCGCCGTTGCCGGCAAGAACGGCTACATCTACGTTTTGAATCGCGAGACGGGCGAGAGCCTATTTCCGTTGGAAGAGCATCCCATTCCATCGTCCGCCGTTGATGGCGAGCAGCTGGCTAAAACGCAGCGAGTGCCTACCGCGCCGCCTCCGTTTGTCCGGCAGAGACTCGACGAAACAATGGTGACGAATCGAACAGCAGCCGCTCATTCCGCCGTGTTGGAACAGTTGCGCAATCTCAATTATGGTGCTCTGTTCATCCCTCCAAGCCTCAAGGGAACGGTCTATTTTCCGGGCTTGGCCGGCGGAGCCGAATGGGGTGGAAGCGCTTACGATCCGCAAACGCACCTCTACTACGTCAACGCCAATGAACTCGGGTGGGTCGTGCGTCTGGTTCCCTCACAATCCGTACAGCGCCACGCGAGACCAACCCGGATTTATCAGGCGATGTGCGCTGGTTGCCACGGGCCAGACAGGAGAGGCGCTCCGCCGGAATACCCGGCGCTCGATCAACCAGCCAAGCTCACCGCAGCCCAGATCTCAACCATGCTGCATCAGGGCGGCGGCCGCATGCCGTCCTTTGCCTCTCTCGGTGAACCGGCAATCGCTGCTTTACAGAATTGGCTGCTGACCAACGATGATCATCCGGTCGCCGTGCATTTCCCGCCACGCGCTGCCAATAGTTTGCAATACGCGGCCCAAGGCTATGACAAGTTTCTCGATCCCGACGGCTATCCCGCGACAACCCCGCCTTGGGGTACGCTCAACGCGATTAATTTAGACACGGGAGAGTATGCCTGGAAAGTTCCGCTCGGCGAATATCCCGACCTCGTCGCCAAAGGGATGAAGGACACAGGCACTGAGAATCACGGAGGCGCTGTAGTCACCGCGGGCGGTCTGCTGTTTATCGGGGCCACACACTATGACAACAAACTCCGCGCCTTCGATAAACAAACAGGGAAATTGCTTTGGGAAACACTTCTTCCATTTGCCGCGAATGCGACACCAGCGGTCTACGAACTAAATGGAAAGGAATATGTCGTTGTGGCCGCGGGCGGCGGAAGAGATCGCGCGTCCGGCGCCTTGTACCTTGCATTTGCTTTGCCGTAAGTCAATTTTTGCGGTGACTGTCTCCCGGTAGCAGCTGATCGTGTCGCGATGCACTGAAGCAAAACATCCGCAAAGCCTTGCTTATGCAATGCTGCCCCAAATCCTACTACAAGCAGCAAGGGCTGTAGCGTCTCGCCAGCGAGTTGCACACGATCAAGGAGGCATATCATACTCTTGAAAGCTTCCAAATTGCAGGTGAAAGAGGCGGTCACTGGGTCGAAACGCAGACCTCCTGCCTGTAAGTAGTGAGCACCCTTTCCATAACTTCAATTTGGCTTAAAGGCGAATAACTGCTGATCAGCGCCGCGACCAACGACGCCGTGTACACTTCCGGCGGAAGGAGAGCGTTGCCACTCTCGCGAAGTCGGGACTGCGGTTCACCTTGTGAATGGAGCCTTTCGAGCGTTTCTTCAGTCAGTTCAAGCAACCGCTTGCCAACCATCGTATTTCGATCGACAGACGGGGCTCTTCCTGAAGTAATTCAGAAAGAGTATCGATCGTCGCCTCCTCTTTCAAGCAGTCTGTTGCTCAGGTTCAACGCTGTGCAAGAGCTGCTCCGCATTCAAAGCGCCTGCCGGAGTTTCCTCGTGCTTAAAGATCGCGAAGGTCGGATAGCCATTTCCCTGGTATTGCTGTACACGGTATGCCAGGCTGGTCAACTCCGATTCGGTGTATTCGGGCTTGCGAAGCCGCAGGTAAACGAAGTCAGCGGTCAGGACATGCGGTGTCTCCAGCGTCTCATTCTCAGCCAGACACAGGCCCACGTTCGCAGATCTGAGAATCTGGTAAATCTCATCGTTGAACCAGCTGGCATTCCGGAATTCGAAGGCCGTCTTAACTGCTCGAGGAAGCGTGCTTACAAAGCTCTGGAGCCGCAGTGGATCGGCCTTCAACGAGGGGGGCAGTTGAAAGAGAATGGGACCTAGGCGGCCAGCGCGTTCCAGCGGCATCAATGAGTCCAGGAACACACGGGTGAACTCCTCAGCGCCCTCCAGCTTGAATGAGTGCGTGATCTTCATGTGCGCTTTGGGCAAGAACAGAAAGCCTTGCGGGGTTGAAGCGATCCATTTCTCGAAAGTGCTGGCGGAAGCAAGCCGACGATAGGTGTAATTCACTTCCACCGCATTCAGGCGCATGGCGTAGTGCGCCAAAAATTTGCTGCCCGGCATCTTCTCGGGGTAGAAGCCCGGCCGCCAACTCTCATAAGCGAAACCCGAGGTGCCGCAATAAAGCTTGGTTATAGGATCAAGCACGGTTCAAAGTCCCGCAAACCAATCGTATCCATCGTCGGCCCAATAGTCGGCCGGGCGTTTGGACACATAACTGATTGTGCCAATACGCTTAATGTTTTTGATGCCATATTTCACAGGAATCACCAGACGCAGCGGCGCCCCGTGCTTAACCGTGATCGCTGCACCGTCGTATTCATAGGCTAACAACGTCTGCGGGTGCATCGCACTCTTCAGATCGAGCCCAACATAGTACTCCTCGTCCGGAGTGGTCATCGACACATACGGCGGCAGCGCACGACCATGCGGGAAGTACTTACGCGTAAAATCCGAGAAGCGCGCTCCACCCCAATGCACCACCGTGTCCCAACCTTCTATGCAGCAGAAGCGGGTGATCATGTCTACCTTAGGCAGGCTCTTTACATCTGCCACACCGAGGCTCAAGTCCGGCCCAACTTCGGTTTTCAGAGTGAGCTGCCAGTCGTCCTCGATCGGATGCTCAACACCGATATTTCCGTTGGGCTTCAGCGGACGAACCGCACCCGGTGAAAAGGTGGGCATGCGATGCCCGTCACTGAGATAGCCGTGCGCCAGCCTTCCGTTCGCATCAAGGACACGCCGCTCCAGGTGGGGAATGCCGTCCTCGCCCTGCCCCGACTTCATCCATTCGTAGCCTGTAATGGAAGTCACAGCCGCCACTCCGCCGATCAGGAATCCACGCCGGCTCCGTCGACGCAGTTCCCTTTTTGCTTGCTCTTCGGAAAGTACGATCTCGCGGTCGGTCATTTATCTTCCACCAGTTCGTAACCGATGATCATGCCGCGGAAGTTATTCCAGCCAGCCCGAACCACCTGCGCGATATGCACTACGAAGAACAGCAGGTAACCGATCGTAAGAACGAAATGCACCAGCCGTGCGCCGGCATAGCCACCGAACAGCATCGTCAACCAGCCCAGCTGTGCCGGCTTGTAAATTGCCAGGCCGCTAACGACGGAAAGAGCGCCCATCAAAACAATTGCCGAATAACTCACCTGCTGGGCGGCATTGTATTTCTCCTGGGGCGGCAGTCTCTTTCCCATTCCGACGTCGTAGAGCATCACCTGCCATGCATCCCGGAAGGTGGTCTTCGAGCGCGGAACCAAATAGCGCCATTCGCCGGAAAGGATCGTGTAAGCAACGTATAAAATGCCGTTCAGAAGAAACAACCACATGATCAGAAAGTGAAGCGCCATGCCTTCCGCCAGACGGTGGTCCATGTGCAGTGAGTCGTACACCCATCTTGGGAAAAAATGCAGCGGTCCCAAGTTGTAGACGCTGTAAGCCCAGTAGATGAGGAAGCCGCTCCAGATCATCAGGAACAGCAATGGGAAATTGACCCAGTGAAACCAGCGGACCGCCACGAGGTGTTTCAGCTTCAAGGTCGGCATACGGCTTTAGATGACATGACTGCGGTTGGGGGCTCGATCCCTATCCTAACTCGTAACAAGGTATCCTGGCTGCTGCGAGCTATGCAGGACACTACTCCGACGCCTCCGACGATACTTTGTCTTGCGAGTTATGACAAAGGAGCACGTTT
>CBAAAA010000011.1:0-22706 GCA_964658695.1 uncultured Solirubrobacteraceae bacterium
CCGGCTCGCGGACGGGCCTAAGCTCCAAGACGCGCTGAGGGCCGGGGATTTTGCTGTCCTCGAATTGGCCGGCAACAATTTGAAGGGTACCGGTGGCTCGTACGGGTTTGCGGAGTTGACAGAAATCGGCGGGGCACTGGCGGCTGCAGCCAGTCAGGAAAACGCGGCCTCGATCGAGGTTCTCCTGGATCGGATCGAGTCGTACGTCCACATCGTTCGTCGCTCGGGCAACAACGGGGAAGCCGGGCGCCCCGCCTTAGTCTCTTAACTCAGGCCAGGCTCCATGAAGTGTGAACGAAAAGGTTGTGCCGCCGCCTTCCCTCGATTCGCACGACATACTGCCGCCGTGACGTTCCACGATCTTCTTGCAGGTTGCGAGACCGAGGCCGGTGCCTTTGTATTTGGCATCGCGCTCCAAACGATGGAATGGCTCGAAGATCTGCTGATAATGTTTCTCGGGAATGCCGATGCCGTTGTCTTTGACTGAAAACAGCCAAACATTTCTCTCCTGCAGTTTGGCTGAGACGTGAATGACGGGGATTTTGGCTTCGCAATACTTGATGCTGTTGCTAATCAGGTTCTGCAAGAGTTGCGTGAGCTGCGGAGTGCCGTAGACTGCGGGAAATTCACTGTATGTCACGCGTGCGCCGCGTTCCTGGACCAGATGTTCGAGGTTAGACAAGGTGTCAGCCATGACGTCGCGCATTTCGAGGCGCTCAAAAAGAACCTGCTGCTCCGCGCTTGTGTAGCGGTCCAAGGTCTCGATCAGTACGCCCATGCGCTCCACCGCGCCAACGACTTTGCGGCAATAGGAGACAACCTCATCCGGCTTTCCTTCGTGGATATTCATTTCGACAAGGACTGCAAATCCGAGCGCGGAGTGGATGGGCGCTTTGAGATCATGCACCAGAACACGGTTGAAGACCTCCAGCTCTTCCCTTTGCTGAGAAACCGTCCTCAGCAGAGTTGCCTTCTCGATGGCGTTCACAATGCTGCGCCGCAGGGAGTTCGCGGTGATGAGTGACTTAGGTATGTAATCCGAGGCGCCGCGCTTGATGGCTTCGGCGGCAACCATCTCGTCGCCCTGCCCGGTAGCCATGATAATAGCCATGTCCGGAAAGCGCTCGCGCAGGGCGGTAATGCCGGCCAGGCCATCCTGGCCGGTTAGCCGGTAATCGACGATCGCACAATCGAAGGCGCACTTTCCACAGGCTTCCAGCGCCTCGTGGATGCTGGCCGCTTCGGTGCTTTTAATGGGCAGTCCAGGCTGTCTCAGAACGCGCTTGATCCGCTTGCGGTCGCCGTCATCGTCATCCACAACCAGGATATTCAGAGGGTCATGCAAAATGCGCGGTTCCTATTGCCGCTAAGGCAGCGTTACAATGCGGCCGTACAAGTCCATCAGAGCGATCAGATCCAGAAAATCGCCGGCTGCGTTGGCCTTGGCGATGTAGCCGGCAACATTCAGGTCGTAAGCGCCTACTTTATCTTCGTCAAGCGTCGATGTTGTGAGAATGAAAACGATGGACCGGCGGAGGTCCTTGTCCTGGCGTAATGCTTTGACAAACTGGATGCCGTTCATTCTGGGCATATTCAGATCGACCAGCAAAATACCCGGGGAGGGCGGTTTCGTTTTGCCGTTGACCCCTTTCAGCATGTCGAGCGCTTCAATGCCGTCCACGGCCCTCTGGATTGAATTGGCGATCCTGGCCTTCTGAAAAGCCCGCTGAAGGGCTTTAGCATCGCCGTCATCGTCTTCAACCAATAGAATGTTGAGCGGTTCCAGGCGGGGCGTTGCGGTGGCGTTCATGCGGGATTTCTCCTTAGTTGCTGTTGTTTGGGCCAGGAGAAGCGAAAAATGCTTCCTTGCCCTACGGCGGATTCGAGCTGAAGCAGGCCGCCGAAAACTTCGAGATTCTTGCGCACCAGGGCGAGTCCCATGCCGCTGCCTTCAACCTGATCCCTGGGTCTTAGTGTCTGGAACATCTTGAAGATCTGCTCGTGGAACTGCGCGGGGATGCCGGGACCGTCGTCCTTCACTGCAAAGGCGTAGCAGTCGCCGCGATCCTCCACGGTCACTTCAATGCGGCCTTTTTTCCGATCATGATGCTTGATGGCGTTGCCGATGAGATTCATCAGGATCTGCTGCAGAGGCATCCTGTGCAACTGGATGTCTCGAAAGCGAGGGCTAATGACCAGTGTGAAATCGTCTTGAGAGAGGAGCGCCAGGACATCGTTCAGCAGTGCATCGCCAGCTATGACTTCGGCATAACGGCCGTCCGCTGCACGTCCGATGCGAGCGTACTCCAGCAAGTCGTCAAGCAGCTTATCCATGCGGGCGACACGGCCGCGCAGGAGGTTCATGTTTTCGCGCGTTTCGTCGGTGAGATGTTCCTGCAAGTCCTCTTCCAGCCATCTGGATGCGTTATCGATGACGCGAAGGGGCGCTTTCAGATCGTGTGAAGCCGCGTAGACGAATTCCTCCAGTTCTTTGTTGACGGCTTGGAGTTGGATGCTGCCATCGATCACTTTCCGCCGGTTGATTTCCAATTGCTGTTCGGCCTCTTTGCGGGCAGTAATATCTTGACTTATTTCGAGGACTGAAGCGGGACGGACCGAGTCGCCGCGTTGGAGGGTCCAGGAACTGGCTACGGTTACCAAGGAGCCATCGCGACGCGTGTGGCCCAATTCGCCTTTCCAATAACCTTGGGTGAGGAGCTGTGACCGGATGTCCTCCAGGGATTGGGAGAAGCGGGTTTTGAGCAGGGCTTCGGGGACTCGGCCCACGGCTTCGTCCTTGCTCCATCCGTAGAGTCTTTGCGCGCCCTGATTCCAGTAAGTAATGCGATCTTCCGCATCGCGTATAAAGATGCTGTCGTTGGCGTGGTCGAGGATAATCGCCTGATCGCGCAGTGCTTCCTCAGCCTGTTTGCGGGCGGTGCGGTGTTCGAGTTGCTGGGCGTTGAGGGCGGCGAGAGTCTCTTTGAGGCGGAGCAGTTGTTCGCGGAGGAAGCGTGCGCTCTCCAGTTCGAGATCGCTCCAGGGCCGGCCGCCGCCGCTCACGAATTCCCGCCAGGCCTCGAACGAGGTGCGCGGACGCAGGCGGCCCTGCTCGTCCAGGCTAAGCCTCTTATCAGGATTGCCCGCCCAGATTACCGACTCTACTAATTCACGGCGCAGCAGCAGCAGAAAGTCGCCGCTGTCCTCCGTGAGCCCTATGTACAGGGCTCCACTTACGGTGCCGAAAGAAGCTGCGCCTTGGTCGAGCGCACTCAGCGCATTGCAACTTCCGATGCCGCGCGACAAAATCCCCTGCATTTTTTGCAAGAGAAGCAGCAACTTGTTTTCGGGGAGCGCGTCGCCGCAACAGGAAACGACACCATCGATGCGCAACACCAATCCGTCCGCTCCAAACAGCTCAAGCAACTGTTGGGGATGGAAAAAGTCGGCGTAGACCAGCGATCCAGACGCATCGATGCCCGCCATATAGGAATGAAGCAGGTTCCGGGATGTCAACCTCATCTGGAAAGCGGAGTTGTCAATTCGCAGGGCCGCTTGCGAACCGAACATCTCCCCAATCAGTTCGCACGCCGAGCGGGTGGCGTAATCCAGGTGGTGCGGAGCGGCGTGATGACAGGTGATCAATCCCCAGAGCCGGGCGCCGACGATAATCGAAATGGTCAGCGACGACCGGACGCCCAGATTGCGAAGATATTCAAGATGGACCGGCGCCGAAGCTCGGAGGAAAGAGCATGACAAATCGAGCGCAGTACCGGTGAGGGGGGCAAACTCGGGAACGATCGACACCGGGGTTGCCGCGACGTCCACGACTGTTCGCGAGCGGTTCAGGAGAAATAACTGCCGGGCTTGGGGCGGGATATCGCTAGCGGGGAAATGCAAGCCCAGATACGAGACGGGAGACTGGGACATAGCCTCGGCTATTACTTCACCGTTCCACTCCTCGTCGAATCCATAAACCATTACGCGGTGGAAGCCACTGAGCCTTTTGATTTCGGTTGCGGCCACCTGCGACAATTGCGGAATGCCCGCAGCCGCTTCCATGCGCGAGAGCGGGAGCCGGATATGGGAATCGAGGTTGAGTGGTCCAATCGAATGCGCCGCATCGAGGAATTCGAGTTCCACGATGAGCATGCCATCCCGGCGGTGGGCGAGGCAATCCATCTGAAGCGCGTCGATACCCACGCGCACGCGAAAAGGATTCGCGGTATGCGTGGCGTCGTCTAATACCCGCGACCGGAACAGCTCGAACTGCTCACTATCGAGGATGGTTTCGAACGAACATCCCAAGACACTCTCAGGCTCCCTGCTAAGCAGTGGAAAGACGTTTGAGCTGACTTGCCGGACGATGAGGCCGGGCTCCGAAATTCCAAACAGAACACCATGGGGCTGTATCCGGGCAATGGTGTGGACGGGCTCCTCGGCGCATTTGTCGAGCTCGGAGATGCTGTTTTGGGGCATGAAGACCAGGAAAGCGAAGTTTTGGCGCGATTCGCAATGTCGAGCGCAACCGCCCAGCCCGGCCACACGATAAGTCAGGGCTATGGCCGGGAATAATCCCCGCCTGGCGGCAGGTGTTAGAGGAACTGGCGACGAGTACGGCGCTCGGAGTTGCTCAGCGGGTAGATTCTTTAGGCAATCGGGCGTGAAGCCCTTTGCTCAATAGTGGCATAGATTGCGTGCGAACGGTTCTCAGGGGTGTTAGCTGAGCTTTGCTTCTTTGCCAGGGCATTACGAGGTATTGAGCGCAGGCTCGTCGGCGTGGAGTGACGGAGGGCCTTCGCGTAAATTCAAAGTTGGCTGCCTTCACGAGATTTCCTCCGATTGACATTTCTATCAAGCTGGCGATTTCTGCCGGCATCGGGCTGCTGGTGGGTTTGGAGCGGGAGTGGTCACAAAAGGAACTGGGCAGCCGAACGTTCACCATCACTGCTCTGTTGGGGATGCTGAGCGTTTTGGTGAGCCCAGAGGCGACGACTGTTTCGTTCGCAGGTGTGCTGCTGGTGGTGGCGGTGGGTGCGCTGTCTAACTTGCGTGCTGGTAAACCGGCGGAAACGACTACGTCCGCAGCTCTCATTTTGACCTACGTTCTGGGGTTACTGGTTGGGCAGGGGCATCACTATACGCCGGTAGCGGTAGCGATCGTGATGACGCTTTTCCTGGCAGTCAAGCCGAAGCTTGCTCACTTCGCCGGAGGACTGACGCAAAGCGAGGTGCGTAGCGCGGTGCTGCTCGGGTTACTGGGCTTTGTCATTTATCCGATTTTGCCGGACCATCCGGTTGATCGGTGGCAATTGATCAACCCTCGTGAAGCATGGCTCACGGTGATCATTATTGCGGTCCTTGGATTCGTCAACTATGTCCTGTTGAAAGTCTTCCATGAGAAGGGGCTTTACTACACGGCGATTCTGGGAGGGATGGTGAACAGTACGGCGACGATTGCTGAACTGGCCGGATTCCTGAAGAATCCGGAAGGCGATGTGACCGCGACGGCGAGCATCATTGACCTGTTGACGGTGCTGGCAATGTTCCTTCGCAATTTACTTATTCTGGGTATCTTTGCGCGCCAGAGTGTGGTCCAAGCTGCTGGACCAATGGTTGCGATGGTGGTGGTTTCGCTGATCTTTGTGTGGCGTCAGCAGAGGCGGGCTCAGAGTCATTTGGGAAGACTTGAGCTATCCTCGCCGCTGTCTTTAAGCAAGGTGGCAAAGTTCGGAGTACTGTTTCTGGCAATCACAGTGATCGGATCGCTGGGTGAGCGGTATTTTGGGAATTACGGATTTTTGATCGTGAGCGTGATCGGAGGCCTGGTCTCGAGCGCCAGCACCGCGGGTGCGGCCGCGACACTGGCGATGCACGGGAAAATTTCAGCACAGACGGCGGGCTTTGCCACTGTATTGACATCGATGACCAGCGCGCTTTCGAACTTACCGATCATTCATCAGCAGACGCGCAACTGGGACCTGACGAGAAGACTGATTCTTATTTCGGCCACGATTGTTGCGGCGGGGTTGGTGACGATGATTGCGGTGCAGATCTTCTAGTGCACGGCGGTCAGGCAGTGTGGCTCAGGTGGCGATCCACCTTCTGCTGAAGATAAACCAGGTTGTCCTCGACGGTAGTCTTTTGTTCGATGATCAGAGTGCGCAGATCCTGATTCAGTTCCTGGGCGAGAGCGTGATCATAGTGGCTTAAAGAACCCGAGTCACCGGCGATGCACTCGCGGAGAATTTCCTTGTCATCTTTGGAGTGCAGGTGTTGTTCAGTGGAGCGGAGGCGCGTTTCCAGATCGACCCAACCCTTGTGGAGGATTCCGCCTTCGTGGAGATCGACTTCCGGCCGGTCGCCCATGTCTTTGATTGCATGGCTGAGATCGGACGCGAATCCATCGCGATCGGCGGAGGCTTGAGCGAGCCAGTTACTGAGATCGGTATCGTGCACGCCCTTGGCTGCCTTTGCATACCCTTCAGAGGCGTCGTTGCAGGTGGCAACCAGGTCGTGCAGAGCTTTCAGGGTCTTCTTGCTATCGGTCATGACAGTTGGATTTTACCGGAACATGCGGTGATGCGGGGTAGTTTGCCGGGCAACTGGTTGACGGCCGGGGAGATCTCTATAAAATAGATTGAGAAAGGGTAATTGCTCACAGTTTGGATCAGCATGTCAACTGCAACCACAGTTATTACACGCGCTCGCTTCTCCCAAGGACTGACGTTTGACGATTTTGTTGGCAGCGCTACGGTAAATCGCGATAAGTTCGAGCGGAACTATGCGAACCCGGTAGTGACGGAAGACGATGTGGCGTTCTTTCGCAAGGCGAGCACGATTGACAATGGCCCGCGAAAGTTGCTGGCGATTGCAGAGGCATGGTGCGGTGATGTCTACCGCGAATTGCCGACAGCGGCCCGTATTGCCCGAGGCGGCAGGGATCGAGCTGCGTGTCTTTCTTCGCGACGAGAACCTGGATATCATGGACGAATTCCTCAGCAACAATGGCAAGTCGCGCGCCATTCCGGTCTTCGTCTTCTATACGGCTGACCTGAATTACATCACTCATTTCAAAGAGCGTTCGGCGACGGCGCACGCTGGTCTTGCGGCGGCAAAGCAGCAGGCGAGAAGCAAACTCAATCTGCCGCCGACCGCCGAGTTCGGGAATTTACAGGACCCGGAGCGGCAGGCGTTTCTGCTGGAGGTGATTTCCGCGATCGAGCCCTATTCCGATCAGTGGCGCCGGGACGCAGTGGCGGAAATGCGTCAACTGCTGGCGACGGCGCTGGGCTTGCCGAATCGGTAGTAAACGACGGGAAAAAGGATGAGTTCGAAGCACAACGACATTCCCGTGGTCTACACGATTCGCGGCTGCGATGCCTGCGTCAAGCTGCTAGTAAAGTGGGACACCGAAAAGGTTGCGTATGAGGAGCCGGCGGGTGGAGCTAAGCCAGGCAACTCTCGACGAGGCCCGCACGTATGGCAAGCTGGTTCCGATTGTGGTGTGGCCGGATGGGCGGGTGGAGCAAGGATTTGGCGACAGCTTTGGCTGTTTTATCTAGCATCTCAGGGGGGGCCGGTTTTGTCGTGTCAGATGTCGTAGGTGAGCACAGGGCCGGCATCGCTTCTGGCGCAGGCATCCGCCAATGTTGTATGATCCAGCACTCCGGCGATTGCGTCGCGGACTTGCCGCATGATCAGCCTGGTCTCGCAGTTTTGTCCGGCGCAGTCTTCACACAACTGAGAACCCTCTTCACGCGCACACGGCAGGGGAGCCAGTGGACCATCGATTATCCGGACCACAGCGCCGATGGTAATGAGGTCGGGGGATTTCGCCAGGCGATAGCCGCCCTTTTTGCCAAGCTGGCTTTCGACGAGACCAGCATTGCGTAGCTGGACGAGAATCGCTTCGAGAAACTTGCGTGAGATCTTTTCGGATTCCGCGATCTCGATCACGGGCAGCAAACGGGTGGAATATTGCCGGTTCAAACGGTAGAGAGCTCGCAATGCATATTTGCACCTTTGCGAAAGCTGATTCACTTGCGGACCGAACTCCTACTATCTCTATAGGATTTAAGTCTCATAAAATCAATCACTTACACTTGCAATCCAGTGGAAGTCGCGGTAAAAAGATAGGGGTGGACGGAGTATAGTCCGTCGAAGAAGAGGAGATAGTAGCCGATGACGATGACAATGGATCCGAAGATGATGGAGTGTATGCAGGGCTGCATGGACTGCTATCGCAGCTGTACCGCGATGGAGATGAAGTGCCTGGAAATGGGCAACTGCGATCCCAAGATGATGAAGATGATGATGGACTGTGCGCAGATGTGCCAGATGTGCGCGGACTTCATGATGCGGAACTCGGAAATGTCGATGCGTATGTGCGACATGTGCGCGGAGATGTGCAACAAGTGTGCGTCGATGTGCGAGGCGATGGCAAACAACGATGCGATGATGATGGATTGCGCCAAAGCTTGCCGCCAGTGCGCAATGCTGTGCGGGCAAATGGCAAAGATGAAGGCCGCCTAGACTCACCGGTTGTTAGCAGTGCCATTGGTAGCACCGCGGCGGACGACCTTCAGTTCTCGATCATAAATAAGGTCTCCGCCTTCCATTTCACAGCCTGCCGCGAGATCCGCTTCGAGCTGCAGGCGGAACTCCCGCAAGTCCTGGATTATCCGCAACTCCTCCCTATGTAAGCGAAAAGCCTCGGCCAGACGGGCCTGCGTCACAGGACCGCTTGCGCTTCCCGGCTTCCGCTCGCGGAGACGGGATCGGGAATCTATTGGGATAACGACTCCGGGCGAGATCCCAACCGCGGGCTTGCGATTCTTTGCGAATGGTTTTTGTTGTTTCGGGATTTCGATGAAGGGCGGCATGATCTCCGAATTCAGATCGAGTATACGGTGATTAGCGCCTTCAGTCAAGACCCACTAAGCTGCATAATATACTCAGTGTCGATAGAGATACTGGCCTTTTTCTTGACATAGCTCCCCGCCCGCTTTACCCTTCTTTCATGAGGCACGCACTCGCGATGTGTGCCGGGTACGGCCGAACCCTTCAGGGTTGTTGTCGCTGCCGTTAACCCGACTGAATTCCCATCCCACTCCGTTTTGGAAAAAGGACCCCTTGTGAGACCAGGTCCGTCCGCGTTTGCATTGGGGTATCGAAAGTTCGCCACGAAGTGGCTCCTCTGGGCATTACTGTCTGCCGCTGCGGTTTCGGCGCAAACCTTCCAGGCTCGCTGCGAGGGCGCGTCGTGGACTCAAGTGGGGAATCCAGCCGCGTTTTCTCAAGCAGCGGAATTCACATTCGGCAACATCAGCCGTTTTATCAATGCGCGAGGACCGGAATTGTTCAACTGGGACCTATCGCTGTTCAAGAGTTTCTCCATCCGGGAACGTCTGCGGGCGCAATTCCGGGCGAGAAGCGTTCAACGCCACCAATAGCGTGTACTTCGGCAATCCCAACACGACCCTGACGAGTCCCACCTTCGGTGTGATCACCTCGCAGATCCACAGCCCGCGCCTGCTGCAGCCAGGAGCGCGATTCACTTTCTAAACGCAAGCGTGAAAGTGCGCAGACGTGCTTCGGTCAAGATGAGCCTGCACTCCCGTCGTGACGCGATCCTTTGCCGGTGCACATACAAAACATAGCGGCGATCAGTAGCGTATCGTGGATCTCCAGATCGGTTGCGCCGCGGTGGCGAGCGCGATCGAGGTCATTGGCTGTGACGCGCTTACCCGGGCGCTGAACTTTGCCGGCGATTCTCAGTAAAGCTCGCAGCTTTTCCGAAATCGATGCGGTTCGAAAATCACTCTTCACCTGGGCGACTATCAGTTCATCTCCACCCAAGTGATGCGCCGCGATGGCGCCGTGAATGGTCTGACAGTAGATGCAGTTGTTCTCAGCCGATACGTAGGTGGCAATCAGCTCGCGTTCGCCCGGCGACAACGTCCGCGCCCCAAGAAGCAGCACTTCGGCCGCTTCGTTCTCCGATTGCGCCGTTTTCGAGCGGAACATCACCGACCTTCCGAGATGTGCTGCGCGGCTAACGGCCAGCCGCTGCTCCTTTCGGATGGAAGGCCGCCGAGCTAATGATTGCCGTCAGCCTCTCCGGCAATATGATGTGTGCCATTGTTCAGTATTTGACTCAGTGTAGGCAGAAGTGATTCGCCTGGTCCACCGACCCTTGGGGGAAGTTTCCATACAACCAAGGGATGAGGAAACCGCGCGGCAGTTACGCCTCTGTTCCTCAGCCTAACGTTATGCCTCGCGATCAATCTATCCGTTCAAGACAAAGCTTGGGGCAATTGTTACTCTGCTTTCGCTAAGTGAGAAACCAAAATGTCCTTCACGAACTCCTGAGACGCACCTTGCGGCGTCGCGAGCCGGTATTCACGACGTCGAGCCTGACGGCGATCATGCTCGCGGTCTTTTCCTTCGTGCTTCCTCTGCTCCCTGCAAGCACGCGTGGCGAAAGCTCGAAGGAAGCGGTTCCCATTCGAATCATCGTTGTCGCGTCACAACAAGAGGCAGAGCGGATTCTCGACCGGCTGAGAAAGGGCGCTGACTTCGCGCAACTTGCAAAAGAAAATTCGATCCACACGACCGCCGTGGACGGAGGCTACATCGGCCAGCTTCAGCCTGCGGCCTTAAGGGATGAATTGAGAAAGGCGGTATCAGGTTTGCGTGCTGGCTCATTCAGCGGCCGGGTGAAGATGCCGGAGGGCTACGCGATCCTGCAAGTTCTGGAGAAGCCTCCAGGAACAGGCTCCGGGGGCGTGAATCCAGCAGGCATCCTTCCGTTGGCCGCCCAAGGAACGGTTCGCTATTCGGCGGATATCTCGGGCTATGGAGAAGCCTTTCTTGCGCGCCGGACTCAGTTAAGGACGATTCCGGGATGGGAGCAGGATTTACATGCTGCTTGCGAGGCCCGTCTCAAGGGAGTTCCGGGAGCGATGGACAAAATTCAGCAACTGATGCAGCAAGAGGGCGTTTCCGTTCAGCGGATGATCTTTCTGCGTTATAGTCTCGGCCAGCTGTTCGCTTCGGAGGGAGAGATGGATCAGACGATCCGGGAATGGGAAGCAGCTTACCGGTCTGCATTGACGAATCATGAGCCGATAGCGCAGCAGCTTCAGGTTGCCCTCGGAACAGCGTATCTTCACCGCGCTTCACTGGGCTCCCCATCGGCAGAGAACGGAATGGATCGGAGCCACATTTTCCCGGGTATGCCGGGCGCATTACATCCGCGGCTGTCCGACGTGCAGAAGGCAGTCGAATACTTGCTGTTGGCTCTGCGGCAGGATCCCAGCAGCGTGGAAGTCAAATGGCTTGTGAACGTCGCATACATGACCGCCGGGACTTACCCCGACAAAGTTCCGCCGGAATTCCTGATACCTCCGGAGAAATGGTCGTCAAAACAGAACATAGGCCGCTTTGTCGATGTGGCGCCCAGCGCCGGAATCAATATCGCCACTACCGCGGGAGGATTGATCGCGGACGATTTCGACAACGACGGACTTGTGGACATAGTGGTATCGCAGATCGACGACTGTGCTCCGCTCCATTTTTTCATAACGAAGGAAACGGGGCGTTCAGCGATCGAACCGGAGCGGCGGGGCTGGGCAATCAACTCGGCGGGTTGAACATGATTCAAGCCGATTACAACAACGACGGCTGCATGGACATTCTGGTTCTTCGGGGCGGATGGGAGTTTCCAAGACGCCTCTCGCTGTTGCGCAATAACCGCGATGGCACCTTCACGGATGTCACCGCTCAAAGCGGGCTGGGCCGCACTCCGACATCCACCCAATCGGCAGTTTGGACGGACATAGATAACGATGGGAATCTCGATCTATTTATCGCGAACGAAAACAGCCCTAGCCAACTGTTCCTGAATAAGGGCGACGGCACCTTCATCGATATATCGCGTGCCGCCGGCGTTGATCGTACCGCCTTCAGCAAAGCCGCCGTTGCGGCCGACTGTGACAACGATGGCTATCCCGACATTTTTGTGTCGAATTTCGCCGGACAGAACTTTCTGTATCACAACAACCGGGACCGCACCTTCAGCGAAGCGGCCGAACAGGCGCACGTTCAGGAGCCGTTTCGAAGTTTCGGCGCCGCATTTCTCGACTACGACAATGACGGCTTACCTGACCTGTTTGTCACCAGTTATTACACCTCCACGGACGAGTTCGCACGTGGGTTTGCAGGACTAAAGAATAATGCCGAGAGCATGAAGCTGTACAAGAACCGGGGTGACGGGACGTTCTCCGATGTTAGCGCTCAAGTGGGACTCGATCGTGTGCTGATGCCGATGGGTTGTAACTTCGGTGATGTCGATAATGATGGATTCCTGGACATATACCTGGGAAACGGCAGCCCTACTTACACGGCTCGGGCGCCAAACATATTGCTGCGGAACGACGGTGGCAAAACCTTCGTTGATGTCACGACGTCCTCGGGAACGGGAGCTACGGAAAAAGGTCATGCGATAGCGTTCGCGGATTTCACAAACTCGGGGCATGAGGACATCGCCGTCGTGACAATGTCTTATCGCGTCACATCGTCCGCCAGCCTGGATGGTCTGAAGCCGGGAACCACGATTCAATTTACGTTGACAGTCGATAACGATCAAACATCGGTGTCTGAGATTCGCACTCTTACTTTCGACAGCGTCGATCGCGAGCCGCTTCAAGCTCGCAGCCTCGCCGTCATGGAGGACGCGCTGGGAGGCAAGGCGAGGGCGATTGAGCCCATACAGCCCGGTCAGACGATGCCCGATTTTTCTTTCATGGATCAAACCAGGAGGATTGTTTCGCTTGCCGGGTTCTCTGGCAAAGTTGTGGCCGTTACCTTCGTGTACACGCGTTGTCCACTACCCGATTATTGCTTCCGGCTGTCGAACAATTTCGGCCGCTTACAGAACAGGTTTCAGAACCGCATGGGAACCGATCTTGTCTTGTTGAGCATCACGTTCGATCCGGCGCAAGACAGTCCGGAGGTACTGGCCAAATACGGACAGATCTGGAAAGCCGATCCGCGCGGTTGGCATCTTCTCACGGGCTCGCTGGATGAAGTGCAGCGGGTGTGCAATCTATTCGGCACGAACTTCTGGCCGGATGAAGGCGCTTTGACGCATTCGCTTCACACCTTTGTGATTGACCGGCAGGGCAAACTGGTGGCAAACATCGAAGGGAATCGCTTTACTGCCGAGCAACTGGGAGACCTGGTGCAAACGTTCCTCAATGCAGGCGGCCATCAATAGAGGGACACTCATTGCGGCTGCCTCTCGAATCCGGAGTCGCGTCTCACTCAGGGGTTCTTTACGGTTGGGGACTTGATCGGGCCGGGAGGGGGCGGAAGCGGCGCCAGGTCGTCATAGCCGCGCGATCCATCGGGTCGAATCGGCCCAGGGCCAGGGCTCAAATGATCCCTATCGACGTTGTTCTCGCTGCAGGAATATTCGCCTAGTGTCTGGTCCGGCGCTCCGGCGACCCAGCTTCTCTGGTAGGTGAACGGCTTCGTGAAGAACTTTGGATCTTCAATCAGGGCTTGGAGGTGAATGTGATTGGCGTCTGGGCGGGTCCAACGCTCCACGACATGCAGCGCGTCGCTATGTGGATTGGCATTCTCATCGATCCACACCCGCTCGTCTTTGAAGGCGATGGAATCGACAACGAGGGTGTCGCCCTCCCAGTGTCCGATCTCCTCACCAAAGAACGAGGGATCCGGGTCGTCCGAGTGCTTGCGGCCATCTGTCGGGATCAGCCGGTAGTAGCTATAGAAGTACAGAAAGGTCACATACTTGGGAGTCTGAACGATCATGAATGGCAGAGCGCTGGCGTCGTGCCGCGGGATACCGCCGATGATGCAGAGCGACTCGGGATCGACGGTCTGGGTCACGTTGTGCTGCAGCGCCGCCTGACCCGCTGGCGTGAGCGGAAGCTTGAACCCTGGCAGATCCTTTCCGATATTGCCGACCGGCTTGGTTTTGCGATCTCCTTTCCAGAAGCCAGTGAAATCCGGACGTCCGTCAGCGGTACGCGGGGCTGGTTTGAGGGGTCCGGTGGGCTCGGCCGCGGTGAGTGCTCCTTCGTCATTTGGGGGTGCGGCGGGCTTTTGCGCAGGGAGTGGAAGGGCGGAGAGTGAGAGAGCAAGGGTGATGGAACAGAGGGAACGCTTGACATCCATATGAATGTCTATCTAGTATAGGGCGTTAGCAGCCATATGCAATACCTACCGGTGATGGTTTTCGACTGATGTCGTTCCTTCAGTTTTGTCAGTGGTTGCAGGATACGTCGATCGGGACGTCGCTTCGGGAATCAATCTGGGCTTTCCCGATTGTGGAGGGCACGCATCTTCTCGGCATTGCGATTTCGGTGGGCACATTGCTGGTGGTGGATTTACGGCTGGCCGGCTGGCTGTTTCAGCGCGAGTCTGTTTCCGGAGTAGCGCGCTCTGTGATCCCGGTGAGCGCGGTGGGATTTAGTTTGATGTTTGTGACGGGGACGCTTCTGTTCTGGTGTCAGGCGGTGAAGGCATGGGGCAGCATCTACTTCAAAATCAAGATCGCGCTGCTGGTTCTGGCTGGCGTGAATGCGCTGGTTTTTGAACTGACGCTGCGGAAGCGACTAGCGTCTTGGGACAATGCTCCGATCCCGCCGGCCGGTGCACGTCTGAGCGGGATCGCCGGAATTATCATTTGGGCGGGTGTCATTTGCGCCGGTAGAACGATGGCCTACAATTTTTGAGCCGATGCCCTTGCGTCCATTTTTCGAATGGTGCGATCAGCTCACCATTTCGAACGTCATCCGGGATTCCCGTTTTCTCTTTCCGATCATCGAAAGCATTCATATCCTCGCGCTTGCCGTGTTGTTGGGCATGGTGATTGTGTTCAGCATGCGTCTGCTGGGGATGGGATTCCGACAGCGGGCAGTGCGGGATGTTTACCGATCGATATCGGGTTTGCGGAACTGGGCTCTGGTCATCATGCTGGTCACGGGTGCGCTTTTGTTTTGTTCGGAAGCAATGAAGTGCTATGACTTGCCTCCCTTCCACGTGAAAATGATCGTTCTCAGTGTGGCGATCCTGTTCCAGTACACAGTCGTCAGAGCGGTTGCGAAGCGCGCACGTCAGAGCCGTAGTTTTGGGACTGTCTTGATTGGCCTGGCATCGCTGTTTCTGTGGTTCGGCGTTGGAGTGGCCGGCCGGGCCATCGGTTTCTATTGATACTGCTGTGCGTGATGCCGCTTGGCTGCGAGCCGTGTCACTTTGGCGGATCGTAGTAGGCAATCCAGCGGCCCATGGTCAAGATACAGGTCCAGAGGACTAACGATAGAGCGCCGGCGAGCTTTGCAGGACTGCCCTGTGCTAAGGCATTTTTCGAGTAGACGCTGCGATGGAACGCCCAGGCGTGAACGCCTGTTAGCGCGAGTAGCGTGAGCTTCAGTTGAAAGTATGGATTGGCATAATACTGATCCATCTTTGAAGCAGCCAATAGCATCCCGCAGGTCACCATGATGAGGAATCCGGCTTGCTTCAGCGGACGAAGCCGCGCAATGATGACAGGCGCCGGCGTGCTATTCATGGCGAGGTTCAGCAATCGTAAATCTGTCATCAGAATGAGTCCGCCAAAGAATGCGATGCAAGCGAGATGCGTCGTCATGATCATGAGATAGAAGACTTGCGATTCCCGAACGTAAGCTGGAAGCGCGGCGCTTTGAATCCAGTGAGAGACGGAGGCAAGGGACAGCATGAGATCTTCCTCTAAGTCTTTAGTAAAACCCGATAAAGACACCGCAGAAAACGACCGACCACCAAAGCGTCAGCGAGAGGAGCGCAATGGGAACGGCAACGGTCGAACGCCATGTTTTCAAGACGGCGCGGCGGTGGATTGTGTAATTGAAAACGATGGCCGCCACAAGAAGCAGCATCTTCAGCACAAATGGAGGGTTGCCGATGTACAGGATGGGATCGGAGGAGAAGATCGCCAGTCCGGATGCGATGACGACAATCAGACCAATGATGGTCAGGATCTCGGTATCGCGTAAAAGCTGAGCCGCGTCGCGCTCCACTATCCCCAATCCGAGGACTCGCAGATCGATCAGTCCAATCGTTCCTAAGGAAAGGGCAAAGGCTGCGATATGCAGACATTCGCATAAGGGAAATGCCCACTCATCTGAATTCAACGGGTTGGCGGCGGGATCGTAAACAAACATGGCAGCAGATTGTATAGTATGCAGATAGAATTATAGGGGATACGCAGATGGCATCCCAAAGGGACGCGAGTCTGTGCAACTGCAAATCCAACCAGGCTACGGGCATTCATCCAGGAGTATGGGATCAAGTACACGGTTTTATTGGGCGGTGAAACCAGTAGCGCAAAGGATAAACTCACGAATGCGCTCGATTGGGATTCATCGTGGCCGACGACGTTTTTTGTGGGCCGGGACGGACTGGTGAAGGGCGTCCATGCGGGCTTTCCCAGTCCGGGAAGTGGTGATCTTTATAAGGAAGCGAAGGAAGAGTTTATTGCAAACGTGAACCGGCTGTTAGCGGAGAACGAGATCTCGTCGCGATAGTCTGCTGGACGTCAGAACAGGCTCCACAACGTGGGGCCTATTTCTTGTAAGGCAGTAGCCAGCAGGAATGACACGCTGGCCCTTGCGGGATCGCCGGGTCCGCCATCTCCCGCGGAACCCCCGAATATTGTTCGTCCATCGGCGAGTGTCAGACGCCTGGCATCGACCAGACGGGATCCATCCTTCGCGCGGTATCCATCCACGACGATGGTGTCGCCGATTTTGAGGTCGATCTTTTTCAGTCCACGCCGGGTAAGCGCTCCCGGAGCACCCGCTTCGGAACCCCAATTCACCTTTTTTCCCTGGGCATCCGGAACGTCCACGTAGAAATAGGAATGGGGATTGGACCAGTCGATTTTGGTGAGAACGCCAACCAGCCGAATAACCGCATGACCGTCAAACTCGGCTGCAAATGAGTGATGGGCCTCCAGGTTAGGAGCGATAGCCGTCCCGATAAGGAGGCCTACCGCCAGTGCCGCAGATCGCATATATGGTCAATCCTATTGACAATTAGGGTACATGTCAAGATGTGCGGAAGGACGGTGATTTGCGGCGCCACGTGCGGCTAGAACGCGGCGCCCTTGAAGAGGAGTCTCGGTTGGGGGATAATCTTGCTATTCCCTATCGAGTTTTTGATGTTTAATCTCAGGAGATTCGCCATGGGCAAGAAGCGCAGTTTCTCAGTAGATTGGTGGCCGGTCCTCACGGCCCTTGCCGTTGTCGTCCTCATCAAGTCGGGTATACTTTCCCACGTTCCGTGGTGATTATGGGCACCCTAAAAACAATTGCCGCACTTCATCAAACTGCTGGGAGGATGGGTGTTCTCCGCCTTCTTCCCGGTGTTCTGTTGCTGGCGGTTACCGGGTACGCGGGCAAACCGACCGAGCAGGCGATCAACGCATATGGCAAGGGCCACCACCTTGCATTGCCTAACATCGAGTACGTGCTGTGGGCCATTCTGTTCCGTGCACTGATCGCGAACGTTTTTGAAGTACCGAAGGTTTTTCAGCCGGGGATTGCCACTTATGACTTCTGGCTCAAGTTAGGAATTGTCTTTCTGGGTGTGCGGTTTCTGCTTGGGGATGTGTTGAAACTGGGCGGGGTCAGCATTATTTTTGTGGCGGTTGAACTTGGGATTTCAATAGCTCTCATGAGCCTGCTCGGGAAATGGTTTGGGTTGAGTCCGAAACTCACTTCCCTGCTGGCGATCGGCTCTTCAATCTGCGGAGTGTCTGCGATCGTTGCCGCGAAAGGCGCGATTGAGGCCGACGACGAGGGTGCCTCGTATGCCATTGCGGCGATTCTGGCGCTTGGCGCGTTCAGCTTGTTTACATTTCCCGCGATTGGACATGCGCTCGGCCTCTCCGATCATGCCTTCGGGCTCTGGGCCGGGCTGGCGGTAGATAATACGGCGGAGGCAACGGCGGCTGGCTTTTGGCTCGTAGCGAACTTTGATTTCCGCGAGATTGGCGACCTGATTCTTCTTGAAAGTTGTCGCTGCCGTCTGAAGGACCCGGACCCGGAAAACGACGAAAGCCCGGAGTGCTTGGATGATTCTTCTTTGGGGACACTGCTGCCTAAGGACTTCGCGGCGATGGTGGATTGGAGCCCGCAATGTCCCTGAGGGACGTAGAGCCATCTCACTAAAACCAGCGCGGCATTTTAGACCGTGAAACGAGGTGGCCGCCGGAAAAGATCACGGCGCTCAGGCGGTGTGACTCAAGTGGCGATCCACCTTCTGCTGGAGATAAACCAGGTTGTCCTCGACGGTGGTTTTTTGTTCGATGATCAGTGCCCGCAGATCCTGATTCAATTCCTGGGCGAGAGTGTGATCGTAGTGGCTTAAAGAACCAGAGTCACCGGCGATGCACTCGCGGAGAATTTCCTTGTCATCTTTTGAGTGCAGATGCGGTTCTGTGGAGCGGAGGCGCGTTTCAAGATCGACCCAGCCTTTGTGGAGGATTCCGCCTTCGTGCAGATCGACCTCCGGCTGATCGCCCATATCTTTAATTGCATGGTTGAGATCGGCGGCGAAGCCATCGCGATCGGCGGAGGCCTGAGCAAGCCAGTTACTGAGATCGGTATCGTGCACGCCCTTGGCTGCCTTTGCATACCCTTCAGAGGCGTCGTTGCAGGTAGCAACCAGATCGTGCAGAGCTTTGAGGGTCTTCTTGTTATCGGTCATGACATTTGGATTTTATCGGAAGACGCGCTGTTGCGGGGTAATTTCCATCAAAGAGATTGAGGAAGGGCGATTGATAGCAAATTCTAGATCAGCATGTCAACCGCAACTACAGTTGGGACATCCGTTCGCTTCTCACAAGGCTGACGTTTGCCGATCTTGCTCTGGTCCGCTGATTTGCTATAGCCCGGCGTTCACCGCCGCCATCCTGCCTGCACGACTGACCAGTGACATCGCCGCCGATCCGTCCACCATCCCCAGCAAATCCGCCAATAGGCAACGCATCGTTTCCGCCTGCGCGCTCAGTTGTTCACTGGCCGCGGCGCTCTCCTCGGCACTCGCCGCCGTCTGCTGCGTCACCTGTTCCATGTGGGTAATCGCCTTCGAAATCTGCTGTGTGCCCTGTGCCTGCTCTTTGCTACCCACGTTCACTTCATCCACCAGAATCGTCACCTTACCCGCACTCTCTGTAATGGAGCGAATGGCGGATTCCACTTCACGCAGCCTGACACCGCCTTCACCGGACTTCGCGATCGATTCTTCAATCAGAAGAGCCGTGTCTTTCGCCGCCTGGGCACTGCGTTGAGCCAGATTACGAACTTCATCCGCAACCACCGCGAATCCCAGCCCCGCGTCGCCTGCCCGCGCCGCTTCCACTGACGCGTTCAGCGCCAGAATATTCGTCTGAAACGCAATCTCGTCGATCACTTTAATGATCTTCGAAATCTTGCTGCTCGACGCGTTGATGTCATTCATTGAAGTGTTCATGCCGCCCAGCACCTCGTTGGCGCGGCGTACTCGTTCATCCACTACATGCATCAACTGAGAAGACTGGTCCGAGCTGTGCGAATTCTTGCGCGTCATTGCTGACATTTCCTCGCTGGACGCGGAGGTCTCTTCAATTGACGCCGCAAACTCCGAAGCCCTTTGCGCCAATGATTGACTGGAACTCGAAACCTGCGAGGCCACGCTAGTCACTTGATCCGCTCCCTGCGTCAGTTCCATCACGGTACGTTTCAAGATGACGGTAATGCTTTTCGGAATGAAATATGCCAGTGCAGATCCCGAAGCAAGGGAAAATAACAGCATCGCCCATGATAGAAAGCGGCCGCTGGAACTGGCGCTGAAGGCCGCGGCGGAGGATTGCACCCCCGAGGTATTGTTGTACTCCAGCTCGTCCGTCAAAGCCTTTTGCAAGTCCGTGAAGTGTGGAAACATTTCGGCCTTGTAAAAGGCGACCGCCTCGTTCGTTTTCATAGCGCGACTTATCGGTAGCAAGGTCGGCCATCCGGCGAAAGCCGCATCGTAAGCGGGTTGAATTTTTGCAAACAATTCCCGGTCCTTAGGCTCGAAAATCGTTCCTCTATAAGCCTTAAGCGCCTCTGCAAACTTTGCCCGATCGACCGCAAGCTTTGCTTCTACCTGATCCATCTCTGGCTGGCTGTCCGAAATTATATGTTTTAAGATGTCGATCCGGATCTCCTTTGCGACGTCTTCCGTCCGCCCGATGTAGAGAATGCCCTCCAAGGAGTCGTCCACCACGGAGTGAAGCTTCGTCTCCATCCGGCTCATACTGACCAAGGCCGCAGCGCCGGTCACAACAGTCAACCCCACCAGCACCGCGCAAGCGGCTGAGATCTTTGCTCCAATTGTCATGCGCTGCTTTAAATCCTTTGGACTCCATGCTTTTTCCTGGCGTTGTGCCTTTTGCGTAATTCGACGTCTATTGCACAAGTGCCATCCTTGCGGATTTACTCTCGGTGGGTTTCGCGCGCACCTGTTACGCGCCGCAGAAAGACTGAAAGGTCACAGTGAGTGACGGGAATGGTCATTCAGCGACAGAGACGGATATGTTCAGGGGAGCGTAACTACGGCTGATGTTGGTTACTGTAGCCGCTCCGCTTTGTGTCCCCGGTTCCCAAGCTTCGCCGCCTATGTAGTTGCACCGTTACCAGGCCGATTTCGACAACGACGGACTTGGAAAGCGGTCTAACGTTGAGTTTGCGCCGGATCTGCCCTATCATTCCCGTATGGGGAAAACGGCGAACGATCTGATCGAAGTGGCGTGTCCCTGCTGTGGCGCAACGCTGAAGATCGACCCGGAGACCAAGGCCGTGATCCAACACCGCGAACCGGAAAGGAAGCCGCTCATCGAAGACCTGCAGGCTGCCGTGCAGCAGCTGAAGGGCGAAGAAGGCCGCCGCAGCGAAATCTTTGAGAAGAGCTTCGCATCGCATTTGAATGCCGACAAGGTTCGTGAGAAGAAGTTTGAGGAGCTGCTGAAGCAAGCGAAGGAAGACAAGAGCAGCGGTCCTCCGAAGCGCCTTTTTGACCTCGATTAGGGCCGCCTGCGTAGAAGGCAGCGGGCTCCAGGCAGCTATCTTCCAGCGAGCTGCCGGCTGAACTCACCACGCGCGAGCCGGCGAACAAAATCGAAATCGCCTTCGAGGAAATCAAAATCGGGCAGTTCGCGAAGGTCTGCCCAGCGAATCTGTTCAAAGACCTGCGCCTCAGGTTCGCCGGTAAACGTCTTGACCGAAAAGAAGAGGAGATGAACACGGCTGCCGCTGGGGTAGTCATGCTCGTAGCGCGCCAGCTCAGTTCCCACTTCAGCCTCGATTTGAAGCTCCTCCCGAAGCTCGCGGACCAGCGCCTGCTGGGGAGTCTCGCCCGGCTCCACCTTGCCGCCGGGGAACTCCCACTTTAGTGAGTGGCGATCGGCTTTCCTTCTTTGCCCGACCAACACGCGTCCTCCGCGTTGGATGATCGCCGCCGAAACAAGCAGCGGAGCTCTGTTCCTCATTCCAGGCTAGTGTTTCACACGATTCGCCCGGCAGCCTATCAGGCCGGTACTTCGGCCGTTATCAGCTGGCGCAGCACATAGGGGAGGATGCCGCCATTGCGGTAGTATTCCGCCTCCTGCGGCGTGTCGATCCGCACTTTCACTTCGAATTCGAATTGCGAACCATCCGGGCGGCGCGCAATCACCTGCACGCTGGTACCGGCGGCTATCGCGGAGGGAATACCCAAAAAGTCAAAGCTCTCTTCGCCAGTCAAGCCCAGTGACTCGCGAGTCACGCAGTCGGGAAACTGGAAGGGAAGAACGCCCATCTGGACCAGATTCGAACGATGAATACGTTCGAAGGTTTCGGCAATGACGGCCTTCACGCCGAGCAGTAAAGTGCCCTTGGCGGCCCAATCGCGAGACGAGCCGGAGCCGTATTCTTTTCCAGCGATGATCACCAAGCCGATCCCCTCGGCCCTGTATTTGACAGAGGCATCGTAAATGAACATCTGCTCTCCCGCGGGCAGATGACGCGTAACACCGCCTTCCACCCCAGGAACCATCAGGTTTTTCAATCGGATATTGGCAAACGTGCCACGCACCATCACTTCATGGTTGCCGCGGCGCGCGCCATAGCTATTGAAGTCGCCTGGATGTACTCCAAGCCCGATCAGGTATTTGCCCGCTGGACTGTCCTTAGGTATGGATCCCGCGGGCGAGATGTGATCGGTGGTGACCGAATCGCCGAGCACTGCCAGCGCCCGCAATCCAAGAAAATCGTGGATCGATGTTTTCGGGTCGATCATGTGATCGAAGTAAGGAGGACGCTTGATGTAAGTGGAGTCTTTCGTCCACTCATAGATTCCACCTGAGGGAACCTTCAGCGCCGCCCAACTGCTATCGCCTTCAAAGACTTCGGCGTACTCTTTCTGAAAGAATTCCGTTCGAGCTGAGGCGCGGACTACGGTTTCGACCTCGTGAGAAGTGGGCCAGATGTCCTTGAGATAGACGTCTTTGCCGTGGTTATCTTTGCCAAGCGGCTCCTTCGTGAGATCGCAATCGACACGCCCGGCAAGCGCGTAGGCGACCACCAGGGGAGGAGAAGCCAGGTAGTTCGAACGAACGAGCGGGTTGACGCGTC